>JAKEGK010000086.1 GCA_022627515.1 Gammaproteobacteria bacterium | reverse complement strand
GAGAGAACGATACATCGCCTTACCATTGCTTTAGCAATGAATAGATAAGTAAAAAGTAGTTTTACGACACCCTCTTTTAGGGAGGGGGTTAGGGGGAGGGTGAAAGCACGACGCAGGATGGAAAAGAGAAACGAACTGCATCGAAAAGATTTCCCGTTCCCACGTGGAGCATGGAACCAGACAAAAGTCGTCATTCCGGCTTCTTTTAACGCATGCCCCGGCATGCAGTTAGCCAAGGCTGGAATCCAGGGAATTGATGTCTGGATACCGGTTTACACCAGTATGACGGGACTTACTGAATTAATCAGTGGCAAACCAATTTCTGTTTATATTTTTAATGTGAAGGACAAACACCGTTATGGAATTTATCGACCTTAAGAAACAACAGAACCGCATTCGCAGCACTATTGATGCAAACATCAAAAAGGTTCTGGACCATGGACAATACATCCTGGGTCCCGAAGTCGCCGAGCTTGAAGAACGTTTGGCGGACTACGTGGGCGTGGAGCACTGCATCGGCGTTGCTTCCGGCACCGACGCGTTACAGGTAGCAATGATGGCGCTGGAGATCGGTCCCGGCGATGAGGTCATCACTACACCGTTCACCTTTATCGCCACCGCGGAAGTAATCGCCCTGCTGGGCGCGAAGCCGGTGTTTGTGGATATTGATCCGCGCACTTATAATATCGATCCGCAACTCATAGAATCCGCTATTACTCCAAAGACCAAGGCCATTGTACCCGTCAGTCTGTATGGACAATGCGCCGACATGGACGCCATCAACGCCATTGCGGACAAACACGGCCTGCCCGTGATTGAAGATGCCGCGCAAAGCCTGGGCGCCACCTATAAAGGCCGGCAATCGTGCTCGTTATCCACCATCGGCTGCGCGTCATTCTTTCCCGCGAAACCGCTGGGCGCCTACGGCGAAGCGGGCGCGATATTCACCAACGACGACAACCTCGCCAACATCATGCGCCAGATCCGGGTGCACGGCCAGGACCGGCGCTATCACCATGCGCGCCTGGGTTTTAATGCCCGCCTGGATACCCTGCAAGCCGCTATACTGCTCGCGAAGCTGGACATATTTCCTGATGAAGTGGCGGCCAGAAAACAAATCGGCGATCAATATACGCAGCTGATCGGCCAAATGGGTAAAGCTATCACCGCGCCTTTTATAGTACCCGGTAACACCAGTGTCTATGCGCAATACACAGTGCAAATTGGCGATCGCGATAGCGTGGCGCAAAAGCTCAACGCGCAGGGCATACCCACAGCCGTTCACTATCCCATTCCATTGAACCATCAGCCGGCAATCAACCAGGGAGATTTACCGTTTCCCATAACCGAGGCAGCGGCAAAACGCGTCATGAGCCTGCCCATGCATCCCTATCTTGAGATAAAGGATCAGCAATTGATAATCCAGGCGTTGGCAGATGCGGTAAGTTAGCTCTGGAGGATGACGGTGACGAGCAACGAACCGCATCAGAACGATTTAAAATCCCCCTTATTCCCCCTTTATAAAGGGGGGGTTGGTACAAACCGGTTACATGGGTAACTGATTAAACCGGAAACATGAGTTACCCATACATACACTCTCACTGCACTTGCCTCATCACAAAAAGCGGCGCTCAGATTTTCCTTCGAGCAACTCAAATAATAATTCCTGCCATTAAAGCAGCAGGCGTGTGTACTGCTACGCCGGATTGCGCGATTCAGGTGTAGTCAATATGCGGCGAATTGGGTTCGAGATACCGCCATTCGGCTCGCACATCATCTTACCTGTGCTGACAGTATTAAACGTTGAGTAAACCTTGCAGTTGCATAAAATTCGCTTTAAATCTAATGAATTCCCTTAAAAACAAGCGCCTTTAGCAAAATATTGGTTTAACGCTTAATTTCATGTTACGTGAGAATGTGAAACCGTGTGATTTTCATCAGTTGCACTAAAGTTAGTCTGGGTAGTGGGGGCAGTGCGGTCATTTGAGACGCGCTGTAAATACTTCCCTCTAAGCTCGACGGCGGCATCCCTGCCGCCGACGGTCTCAAATGCCCGCACTCCCTCCACTACTGTGGCTTAATTGAATGCGAAATTTTATGCAACGCTAAGGTAAACATAAATTTTATAAGCAGAGATTAATGATTTGCGGCCGTTTTTACGATCAATGCGTAACACTGATATGCATTGATTGCCGGGCGAGCACTGTCAGATTAAAGCTTGAACTACACAAACGAAAATTGACGGAACTTTCTAAATTGCGGTTACGTATTTTTTTCTAAATGATTGTTTAACTTGATCATCGTCAATTGTGTGTAATTTCAATGTGCTTTAATGTTTCCGAAGAAACTGGAATTGTTTCATTGATATTCCATTAAACTGAAAACCAAAAGGTTGCATTCAGGGAGCTGGCGGTAGTAATGAACTGACAGGAACTTATCAACTTTGTAGCCATATGAATACGCACCTTCGCGCGGGTCAGCATAAGACGCAGCAAGTTCCCAGCGAAATCCACAGGCGCCTCTCCTGTAATATTTTGGTCTAAGTTAGATACAACACCTCGTAGCATTGTCTTAACACTAGTTGGTAACCGCAGTCTGCCAGCTTACGGCTAACGGTTTTGTTTGTTCTGAGCAGGGAGATCCGGGATGGACACCGATTTAACTTTCCTTTCCTTTGGCAATACGGCAGCGAGCGTGGCGCTCAGGGGGTGTCTGGAAGGTTTAGGATATTCTGTACGGGCTATTGATGGAACTTACTGGCTGAAAGATTCAGGGCAAAACAATCAATTGACCGTTGCGCTTTTCGGACCGGACCCTTTGCATAAGGACTTGATGCCATCCCTGGCAATGCGTTTAAACCTGGAAAACCTGCTCGCGGTCGTTAGCGGACAAAGCGCCGTGGATCCCGGTTTATTGTCACTCAGTGCTGAACTGGCTTTTTGGCCTTGTCAGGATCACGAGCTTAATCATCGTCTCAAGCGTTTATATCAGCGCTGCGAAATCAAAAAACATGCTTATGTAGCGCCGGGTTTGGATGAATTCCGGCGGCTAAACCTCATCGGTGATTCTTCGGCTTTTCGCAATGTTCTGTCGCGGATACAACGAATTTCTCACAGTGACGCGGCGGTGCTGTTGCAGGGCGACACCGGTACCGGCAAAGAAGTTCTGGCGCGGGCGATACATTATCTGGGAGACCGTCAAGACTCGGCGTTTGTGCCGGTAAACTGTGGAGCGATTCCGCCCAGCCTGTTCGAGAGCGAGTTTTTCGGTCATGTACGCGGGGCGTTCACCGATGCCCGGCAAACTCACACGGGTTTGGTGGAGTTGGCCCACAAAGGCACATTGTTTCTGGATGAAGTTGACAGCTTGAGCCCCCAGGGTCAGGTCAGCCTCTTGAGATTTTTACAAAATCAGGAATTCCGTCCTCTGGGTGCGCGTCAGTTCAAGCAGGTTGATGTGCGAATCGTCGCAGCGGGAAATCGTCCACTTAAGGAACTGGTGCGGCAAGGCCAGTTCCGTGAAGATTTGTTTTATCGTCTGAATTTATTCACTGTTGAATTGCCGCCTTTAAGGCAGCGGGAAGATGATAGCGTTAAATTAGCAAATCATTTTTTGGGGCGGTTGTGGATTATGGCGCGGATCCAACATCGTTAGGCGCCAGCGTGGAGGATACGCAAGATCTGGCGGATTTCCTCGCCAGCTCCGGTGATTTTGCCACCGACCTGGCAACCCTGATCGCCACCAACACCGGCGGAGTCACCGAAGCCGATCTGGTCGCCGCCGTGGAAAGCGATCCCATTCTTGCGGTGCAGTTGCCCGCCGTCATCACCGCCAGCGACATTCAAGGCAACTACTACGTCGTGGCCGATAACACCATGTTGTATTTTGTGGACGCCTCCAATTTAACGCTTGGCGAATATAACGACATAACAACCGGCGGCATTGCTGCAACCTGGTCGTTTGATGCAACCGCCAGTGCGATGACTATCAACTTCACGGATACGGAAGGCAGCCACGTAGTTGTCGCCACCACACTGGGCGGCACCGCTAATGCGGTGCTGATGAATATTCTGGAGGATGGAGTGGATCACGGCATCGTCACCATGCGGCGCATGGAACCGGTCGGCACCGGTAGCAATATCGCGCTGTCGGATATTGAAGGCGGTATCTTCGTGGACTTCCAGAACAGTGGCGCCATGAAGTTTGCCTCCACTTGCAATGGCAGCACGCTCGACGGCTGGATCGCCAGCCAGGAAGGCACAGTGCCTGCGGTCTACAGCGCCAGCTTAGGTATGCTAATCGTGTCTCCGGATTGGGCTGCCGTGAGTTTGCCCGATAGGGGTGATATTGTGCTGGGATTATTATCGGATGCGTGGGACAGCAATGCCGGCACACTCAGACAGGCTTCCAGCTTCGTTGCCTGGCAACTCGACGAAATTGGCAACGATGAAACAACGTATAGCCGGGGCTACATACCAATCGATCCCAGCGGCACCTTTTGCTTGACGTGTGTGAATGCACAACCGATTGCCTTGCGTATCGATGTGAATGGGGAGGCTTCCTTGCGCCTGCTGCGCACGGAAATGGCGATGACGGATCCGGCTGAAATCGTCATTTACAACGACGGTGCTGTACCGCCAGCAAGGGAAAAGTATGTATGGACAGCGCAGGATATCGGATGGCCGGCAACGGTAAATCTGTCGTCCAATAACCTGGATGGAAGCGGAGGTCCAGTCGTCATTGCCAATCTGGGTAACCACGCGGGAAGAAATCTCAACGCGGTCTTCGCGGTGAATAATATTAACACTCCCAATGCACTGATCGACCTGACAACCCGCGCGCAATACAACTTGCGGGAAATTGCGGCGATTGACGTGGAAGGAAAGACATTTGCTTTTAGTGAT
>JAKEGK010000085.1 GCA_022627515.1 Gammaproteobacteria bacterium | reverse complement strand
TGACGGGCTGCATTTTTCGGGGATGAGAGAACGATACATCGCCTTACCATTGCTTTAGCAATGAATAGATAAGTAAAAAGTAGTTTTACGACACCCTCCTGAGGGAGAGGGTAAGGGTGAAAACGCCGGAATTAACGCCTCTTAATACCTACACGCTTTGCTGCGTTAATGAATAAATGCGTCAATCCTTTCACCGCCGCAATACGCCAAAACATTACCCTGATCCGTACAGGACAGCGGTAGTGGTTTATCCGAAATGACACACATAGTCCAGCATTTCAACGGTTTCAATATCAAACGCGCTATTGCCGGGCACGTTGAAAGATTGCCCGGCGTTGTAGGTTTTCCAATCCTTTTCACCTTTTAAACGCACACGGCATTTACCTTTATTGATTTCCATCACTTCAGGCGCAGCGGTATTGAAAGTCAGTTGACTTGGAAAGATCACTCCAACGCTCTTGCGCGCACCGCCGGGAAATAAAACCGTATGCGATATGCATTTACCGTCGAAATAGACGTTGGCCTGCTTGACGACACTGACATTGTCGAATTGGCTCATGATATTTTGCTCCTGCTCCGCTTGTTGTTTGTGTTTATTTTAAGTTATACCTTAACCGAAGGATTAAATTGGTTGCGGTTAAGTCTGAATATGACTATCAGAACATGCGAAATAGTAACGCAAAAAAGATGCCTGATGCGTGCATTATTTTAATTTTTGCATGGCTTGCGTCTGTTTATCCCGGTGCGATGTGTTTCCATTGGTTGTTTCATAATCTAATTCTATTCTTTAATACTTTTTGTAACGTGGTAGCATAGGCCCTTCACCTTCACGATTGAGGGAACCTGCCATGATAGAACTCACGATTAACGGTCAATCCCATTCTTTAGAAATTGATCCTGACATGCCTTTATTATGGGCCATCCGAGATGTCATCGGATTAACCGGCGCCAAATATGGCTGTGGTATTTCGCAATGCGGCGCCTGCACCGTGCACCTGGATGGCAAAGCAATACGCTCCTGTGTCACACCGGTAAGCCTCGCGCAAGGTAAACAGATTACCACTATTGAAGGTCTTGATTCCAAGGTAGCCATCGCGGTCCAGGATGCCTGGCAAAAACTGGATGTGGTGCAATGCGGTTATTGCCAGTCGGGGCAGATTATGTCGGCCGTGGATTTACTCTCCAGCAACCCGCAGCCCGGTGATGACGATATCGATAACGCCATGAACGGCAACATCTGCCGCTGCAACACTTATGTTCGTGTCCGCGCCGCGATTAAAGAAGCGGCGAAATCACTCACATAACAGGAGACCGGTCATGGGAAAGGATGAAGCACCTGTTGTAATTAATATGACACGCCGGCGTTTTCTGATTACCAGTGTATCCATGGGCGCCGGTTTAACCCTGGGCGTGCATCTGGCCGGTTGCGGTGAAAAGAAAGAAGCGCAAGCCCCGGGCTTGCCTGAAGCGGGACCTGGCAAAGCGGGTGGCGAAATTATCAGTGATTTTTCTTTTGCGCCTAATGCATTCATTCGCATAAAACCGGACAACACGGTGACGCTGATCATGAAGCATTTTGAAATGGGCCAGGGCACCTATACCGGACTGTCCACCCTCATCGCCGAAGAACTGGATGTGGCGTGGGATCAAATTCAGGTGGAAGCCGCGCCGGCAAACGCGAAACTCTATAACAATAATTTCTGGGGTCCCATGCAAGGCACCGGCGGCAGCACCGCCATTGCCAACTCTTATGAACAAATGCGCAAGGCGGGCGCCGCCGCCCGCCACATGCTGGTCGCCGCGGCCGCCAGGCAATGGAATGTGCCGGAAGCAGAAGTCAGTGCGCAAGACGGGATACTTGCACACAGCGCCACTGATAAACGCGCCACCTTTGGTGAATTCGCTGAGTTAGCCGCTAAAGAACCGGCGCCGCAGGAAGTGTTTTTAAAATCATCGGATGAATTCCGCCTTATAGGTAAAACGCTCCCGCGCAAGGATTCCCGTGACAAGTCCACCGGCAGGGCCATTTACACCCAGGATATTAAACTGCCCGGCATGTTAACCGCCGTGGTCGCCCATGCGCCGCGCTTTGGCGCCACAGTCAAATCGTTTGACGCAAGTGAATGCAAAAAAGTGAAAGGTGTGGTGAATGTGGTGCAGATTCCAACCGGTGTCGCGGTGCTGGCCAGCGATTTCTGGAGCGCCATGCAAGGCAGAAATGCCCTGAAAATTGCATGGGACGAAAGTAACGCTATCAAAAAAAGCTCGGTGGAATTGATGAACGAGTATAAAGCCCTGGCCAAGCAGCCGGGCGCCGCCGCGCGCAAGGACGGTAATGTGGATAAGGCCATGGCTTCGGCCGCGAAAACCTTAAACGCCTCGTATGAATTTCCTTTTCTGGCCCATGCCACCATGGAGCCGCTGAACTGCGTCGTGCAAATCAATAAAGACGGATGTGAAATCTGGAATGCGGCGCAAACGCCTACCGCGGATCAAATGGCGATAGGCGGATTGCTGGGCATTGCGGTTGAACAGGTGAAGATAAATACCTTGTACGCCGGCAGTTCGTTCGGCCGCCGCGCCAATCCTTTTTCTGATTATGTGCTGGAAGCGGCCAACATTGCCAAAGCTCATGGCGACAACACTCCGGTCAAAATGATATGGACGCGTGAAGACGATATGCGCGCCGGTTATTACCGCCCAATGTATTATCATGAACTTAAAGCGGGATTGGATAAAAACGGCAATCCTGTCGCCTGGCAACACCGCATCGTGGGCCAGTCACTTCTGAGCGGCACCGCGTTTGAACCCATGCTGGTGAAAAACGGTGTCGATGCAACGTCGGTGGAAGGCGCCAGCAATCTGCCCTATTCCATTCCCAATATGCTGGTTGACCTGCACACCACCAAACTGCAGGTGCCTGTGCAATGGTGGCGCTCGGTGGGATCAACGCATACGGCATATTCCACGGAAACATTTATTGATGAACTTGCGCATGCCGCCAATAAAGATCCTGTTGAATTTCGGCGTGCTTTATTAAAGGATCATCCTCGCCATCTGGGTGTGATGGAACTCGCCGCGGAAAAAGCCGGCTGGGGACAAGCGCTGCCCAAGGGCAAGGGACGCGGCATCGCTGTGCATGAGTCATTTAACACCTATGTGGCGCAAGTGGCTGAAGTCACGGTCAACAGCGACAACAGTTTCACGATAGACCGCGTGGTGATCGCGGTGGATTGCGGCCTTGCGGTGAATCCCGATGTCATACGGGCACAGATGGAAGGCGGCATGGGATTTGGCCTGGCCACAGCATTATCGAGTGCGATTACTTTAAAAGACGGCAAAGTGGAACAATCCAATTTTCATGACTACCAGGTGCTGCGCATAAAACAAATGCCAAAACATGTGGACGTGCATATTGTTAAGTCGGACCAGCCACCCACAGGCGTGGGCGAACCGGCAACACCCGTGATCGCACCGGCGGTGGCTAATGCCTTGTTTAATGCGGCCGGGAAACGGTTTTATCAACTACCCATTAAGTTAACTTAGAAAACAGACGCGCTTGTCCATCTACAGCACTGATCGTGAAATTCTGCAAACCGCCATTGACTGGCTGGAGCTGGGCCATCGCGTGGCGCTGGTCACCGTTGCCAAAACCTGGGGCTCATCCCCCCGCC
Source organism: Gammaproteobacteria bacterium (assembly GCA_022627515.1). Taxonomy (GTDB): domain Bacteria; phylum Pseudomonadota; class Gammaproteobacteria; order SZUA-152; family SZUA-152; genus JAKEGK01. Next base: position 20,026 of record JAKEGK010000085.1, on the reverse strand, counting down.
CGTGCGGCTCCATGCTGGCGATGCGCGAAGATGGCATTCATGCCGGTTCGGTATCCGGTGGTTGTATCGAGGAGGATCTGGTCAGCCGTTACAGACAGCGTGAACTGACGGATCGATTTCCCAATCTGATCAATTACGGTGTTGACCGTCAGGATGCCCTGCGTTTTGGAATGCCCTGCGGCGGCCGGCTGGAGCTGGTTGTCGAACAACTGGTAAACGCCGAACCGCTCAAAACCCTGCTGTCAAGAATCACCAGTGGACAACTGATAGCGCGCCGCGTCTGCATGAATACGGGAGAAGTCAGTCTGCACAATGCATCAGATGTTAATGACTTTCGTTATACACACGATGAAATGATCAAGGTCTTTGGACCGACCTGGCATATATTATTGATTGGCGCCGGCCACCTCACCCGTTATGTTGCCAGCATCGCATTAATGCTGGACTACAATGTCACGGTGTGCGATCCACGCGAGGGATATCGGGCCGGCTGGGACATGGAAAGCGTGAATTTCACGCACATCATGCCCGACGACGCGGTGAAACAGATTATTAATCAACACCGAACCATACTTATCACACTGGCGCACGATCCCAAGCTGGATGACATGGCGTTAATGGAAGCTTTAACGGATGATATCTTTTACGTAGGCGCACTGGGCTCAAAGCGCAGCAACGATCAGCGCCGGGAACGGCTGCGGCAATTGGGCGTTACCGAGCAGCAACTGGCAAGACTGCACGCACCGGTGGGTCTTGCCATCGGCAGTCATACACCGCCGGAAATCGCCGTGGCGATCATGGCGGAAATTACCGCGGCGCGAAATAACGTACTCCAAACAGGCGCGCAGGGCGGGCTTATGTCACAGTGACAATCTGCGCCGTTCCAGATTTAATTAATGTCCTGGACATGAATAAAAACATCATTGGTATCTTGTTAGCAGCCGGTCACAGCACCCGCTTTGGCGGCAACAAGCTTCTGCAGCCATTGCCTGTTAACCATATCCCGATGGCCGTACAATCCGCTCTTCTTTTATTGGAGGCGCTTCCAAACGGCATTGCAGTAATACGCAAAGATGATCAGCAGTTAAAATCACTGTTACTCGAAACCGGCATTGCTGTGGTTGAAAATCAAAATGCTCATGAGGGAATGAGCAGCAGTATCCGTTGCGGCATCGAAAGCCAGAAGCAACTCTTTTCCGGCGCAAAGGGATGGGTCATCGCGTTGGCGGATATGCCTTATATTTCCGCAACGGTGATCCAGCAGGTTGCCAACGCATTGCGGGAAGGCGCTCTCGCCGCTGCGCCGCAATTTAAAAATCAGCGAGGTCATCCGGTGGGATTCTCTTATCAACTCAAGGATGAGCTCTTACGGTTACAAGGCGATGCGGGAGCCAAAACGGTCTTAGCCAAACATCATGCAAAGATCCGGTTAATAAACGTTTCCAGCAATTCGATTTTGCGGGACATTGATTACCCGGAAGATCTTATCCGGGAAATCTCTGATTGAACAACTATGGTGTGATTGCGTGCGAAGCAATCATGCAATGCAAAGATTCAATGACACGCGCAGGTAAATCCTAACCAACGTGCAGCCGTTTTTCCGCTTTTTCGAGATTGTTTGGGATACCCAGCAATACGATGACATCCTCTTCGTTCAGCGTGGTTTCCGGAATTGGCCTGGACCCTTTGATTCCTCCGCGGCGCAGCGCTGTTACTTTAACGCCTAATTCCGTCAGATTTAATGACGCGAGCGATTTTCCCACCGCGAACGCCCCTTTGTGCAACCGGATAGCCAGCAGCTGTTCGCGTTGCTGTTCTTCACTATCGAGTGGAGATGATTCCATGCCATGGAAAAATCCACGCAATAATTGATAGCGGTCGGACCTGATATCCTGTGTGATTTTGAATATTTTAGACAGTGGCGTATTCAGCAAAAACAACATGTGGGCGCCCAGCATCAGGCTCGCTTCCGTGGTTTCCGGCACAACTTCCGTCGCGCCCGCTTCCTGAAAATCTTCCAGGTGCGCCTCATCTCGTGACCGCACCAGGATGTGAATATCCGGCCGCAGTTTTTGCGCCTGTTCCAGGATTTTGAACGTGCTTGACGGCGAATCGAAAGTCACCACCAGCAGCCGCGCTTTTTCAATACCCGCGGCATTGAGAATCCGCTGCCGTGTGCAATCACCATAATAAACATTATCACCCGCTTCCAGCGCTTCACGCACCCGGACGGGATCAAGATCCAGAGCAATATATTGAAAACCTTCATTTTCCAGCATACGCGCCAGATTCTGCCCTACCCGCCCGTAACCGCACAGGATTATATGGCCGGCCATGTTTTTGACTTCTTCGGCGATATCTTTTATCACCTGTTCCCGATACGTTGTGTAGCCGACTCCATGCAGCAATTTGGCGATTTTCTCGTTATGGCGAATCAGCAACGGAGCGGCCAGCATGCTTAACAGTATCGAATCCAGAATGATCTGACTGGTTTCCATTGGCATTAACCGATGGTTTATTGCCAAAGACAACAACACAAATCCGAATTCCCCGCATTGCGCCAGCACGATGGCGCTGCGCACAACAACAACTGTGTGCGACCGGAATATTAACGCCAGGCCAAAAACAATCAGCGCTTTTAGAATTATGATGCATAGTGTCAGCAGCAACACCCACCACCAGATACCGGTTAGCGCCTTGATGTCGATCAGCATGCCAATGGTAACGAAGAAAAGTCCCAGCAATACATCCTGAAAGGGCCGGATATCGGCTTCCACTTGATGACGATAGGTTGTTTCACCCAGTGCTATGCCTGCCAGAAAGCCACCCAATGCGAGTGATAATCCCAGGGTATTGGTTATCATTGCCGCCGCCAGCGACAGGAGCAGGACAGTCAGTGTAAACAGTTCCGCTGACCTGGCCTTACCCACTTCATGCAGCAAAGGTCCGATAACCCAGCGCCCTATGGCCAGCATTACGGTAAATACCACAGCCGTTTTTCCAAGGGATAATATCAAGGGCATGAAGACGAGGCCGGTGCTTTCCGCCGCGAAAACCGGAATGACAACCAGCAGTGGAATGACGGCCAGATCCTGGAACAACAGTACGCCCACGGCCGTGTGACCATGCCGTGAATTGAGCTCCAACTGATCTATGAGTTGTCTGGTGACAATCGCCGTGGAAGACATCGCCAGAATTGAGCCAACGATAAACGCGCTTTTGGCGGTCAATCCCAGCCAGTACGCGATGAACCCGAATACCGCTGCGGTAACCGCCATTTGACTGAAGCCCAATCCAAAAACAGTACCTTTCAGCAACTTGAGTTTCGGTATGGAAAACTCAAGACCGATGGTAAACATTAAAAACACGACGCCGAATTCCGCGAGAAATTTGATATCCTCGGTCGAGGCTATCCAGCCCAGGGCGCTGGGACCAACTACAATACCTACAACAAAATAGGATAAGATCGATGGCAACCGCAAACGCCTGAATAACTCGACGGCTATGACGGAACCCGCCAGCAATGTGATCGCGTCCAGAAGATTTTTATGTTCCATTGGGAACGCCGTTCAATATGGTCTAGTAGTTCTACTTTGTTACTTTAATTTATGTTAATGAACAATCCCGCACGCGGCTATTTAATGTAACAAAGTAAAATTAGAATCTTTTTCAAAATCAGCTGGCGCAGGCGAAACAACACAAAAATGACCGCCTGAATCCAACCACCTGAATAGAAACCATCCCAAGATTAATAAACCAGTTTCAATCAAACAAGGGAACCGGTAATCCGGTTTTTTTTGATCTATATCAGAGAACTCACAGCTATCCCATAATTTAATGCAAATTCGAAACACGAAATGAGGATGGACGGGATGCGTGATAAGGCTTCAGACATCGAGTATATAAGTTTTCCGCATTGACCCATGCGGCCAATTTGAAGAAATGATTCGTGATAATGTTGCAACTTTGCCGTGTTCGTGAAGAACTTCGCGCAACGCACCCGCTAAAAGAAATAGCGGCCTCTTAATTCCAGCTTGATATCATTCTGCTTTTCACCGAACTCACTGTACTTTTCACCTTCGAGAAAATTGATTTTAACGCGCAATTCCAGGTTGGTAACGCCAGTATAGGCCAATTCCGGCGCGAGATTATAACTCTGGTCCTGCAGATTAATGATGGCGGTAATCGCGGGCGACCAGTACAAAAGATCAAACGGTTCTTTCTGCGTTACCCGCACATACAGATATTCCCGCATCACGGTTTGCGTTACATAGCCGGACTGCGCAATGAAATGGATTGCCTGCAGCGCGGCGTCACTGTCAGGTTGACTGGGAAGGTCTTCTATCATTTGATAGAAGACGCGCATTTGCGACTCAGTAAATCCGGTGCCGTTGTAGTAATACTCGATGATATAGGTGGTATCGCTTTCGGTGAGATAACGGGCTCCCAGCAGCCAGCTTTGCACATCTTCGGTTTGCGTATAGAGACTGCCCTGGTCGTCGAGTAACTTCCGGCTAAAGCCGGTGATGTAGGCGAATTCACCATGAACCTCGACGTTGGTCCTGATATTGCGCGAGAAGTCGAAACCATAGCGCGCGGTGCGGCTGCCATCGGAAAGAAACATCACATCAATATCAGTATCCTTGTACAGGAAGTAAACCTTGGCGGAGAAATTGTCGTCTTCCCCGCCGAAGTCCTGATTAAAATCACTGGTGACCGGCAAATACACCGGTGTAATGGCGATGGTTTGCAGAGCGCCGGGGAGGCTGATGATCCAGTCGCCCCCGAGAATGGCATATCCTTCCCGCGCCAGATCAGGTTCGTTGGGATCCTTGGGCCGTTCCACGAAACCCACGGGATTCCAGGCGTAGCCCTTGCCCCATTTGAGAAGTTTCTTGCCCGTATCCAGCGTCATGCCGGATCTGGCTTGCCAGGACAGATACGCTTCGTGGGTGACAAATTCCGCGTCATCACCAAAGTCATCACTATAGGTTTCCGGATTAAAACGCGCATAAGCGGAAAATTTATCCTTGCTGTATTTACCCTCCAGTTGCAAGGTTCCCACAAAACGGTCGTTGGTGTCAGGCTGATCCTGATCAAAAAAATTCAGTTGATAAATTGCGGCGTCTTTGTTCATGCGCAGGTGTTCCCAGCGCAGTTCGGCGTAGCCGCCGTATTCAAAGGGATTCTTTTCATAGGCGGACATGTCAAAACTATAATCTTCCTGCGCAAACGCCGCGGTATTAACGCTCAACAGCGCGTTAAGAAAACCTGTGGTTGTCAGTATCCCGCAAGCAACTGTCCGGTAGTTTTTTTTAACCCCCATGTCACCGCAGCTCATCCACTCGAGGAAGATAATTCAGGCTAAAGACCTCATCATCGAACTGGCGTCTGGCGATTTTGGAATACAGCATCACTGATTTGTAGCCTTTATATAGGGGACTGTCGGTTTCCAGCACGGAAGGACGATTCAGGCCATCGCCAAAATCTTTAATGTTTTTATAATGCAGGGTCTTGATTAACATGCCGGTCGCCGCGTAAGCCTCGATTGTCGTGGGCACCAGGGCTTTTTTGTCGACGGACATCTTCAGCTTGTCGTAGGACACCGTTTTGGTCTTGGCTTTCAATGAAAACAAATATAGATCGGGCTGTTCTTCCAAACTTTCGACATCGTATTCCACACTGTAATCGAGCCGCAGTATGTCGGAATTGTTAAACACACCGCCAACCACGGACTGCAAACTGGTAATACGCAGCGGTTTGCCGACATTGGGGATGTATAACCACATGTTTTCGCCTAGGCGCAGTGTCGCCCGGCCCTTCTCACTGGGCGGATCCAGAAACACGGCGATCATTTTATCCTGGCCTTTTTTCACTGTGTACAGCACAAACTCCTTCTTGCTGCCATCGGGCTCGATATTGATCAGCTTGCGGTACATTTCATAAGAGTCAGGCTGCAGGTTGCGGTCAACCTTTTTTAATAACTCAGCGCCATCGATGGCAAATGCCGGCGGTATACTGAGTGCCGCCAAAAGTACTATAGTCATTAGTCCTGGTCGCATGACTCGTTCCTGTTTTGTGAATTTTTGCCGTTTAAATTTGATAGTGGTTTTCCTGCATTAGACATGACGCAAAGCCATGATAGGGTCCATGCGCGAGGCCTTCCAGGCCGGTTGCACGCTGGCAAGAATTGCCACCACAATGACCACGGCGCAGATCGTCAACACCTCCGGTGCGGAAATGTCCGGCGCGAGCACCAGGTTATCCTGCCGCGCAAATGAGAATGTCAGTTGCGTGACGTTGAGCACGGCAATGATAATCAGGCTGATAATAGTGCCGGAGGCCGTGCCCACCAGACCCAGCAATAAACCTTCCGTCACAAACAGCGACAGGATTCTGCCCGGCCGGGTGCCAATGGCGGATATCGTGCCGATCTCGCGGATGCGTTCGTAAACCGCCATCACCATGACATTCATGATGCTGATCAGCACAATGGAAACCAGCATGATCTTGATAAAGAGGGTCAGCATATCAATCATGCCGGCGATATTGGAAAATGGCGACAACTTGTCCCATGTGTGGACTTCAAAGGCGGGTTTGTCCTGCTTGTTGAGATATTGCGACAAGGTCTTGTCGAGTCGCGCAAAGGTTTTTTCCAGTTGACCGGGATTTTTCAGCCGTATCACAATCTCGCTGACATCTTCCTCTTCAAAACGCAACAGGTTGCGCGCGTCATCGATATGCATGTAACCGTCACGGCCGCCGGGACCGGAAATGCCTTCCAATACGCCTTGCACTTCAAAGGTCAGGCCATTGACGGAGCCATCCTTGTTATTGGCAACCAGCACCACGGTATCGCCCGGATTCACGTTCAACCCTTTTGCGATAATTTCCGGGACCAGGATTTTGCCTTTGGACAACAACGCGCCTTCTTTTTTGCCGGCGATGATGCGGTCCGCCAGCAACGGCGCGGTTCTGGCCTCATCTTCGGGGATGACCGCGTTAAGGCGGATGTTGGTGGTTTCGGTGAAGTTACTGAACATGGCGCCAAACTTGACGCGCTCGGAATACGCTTCGACATTATCCAGTTCAGCAAGCGCTTGCCTGGCTTTTTCCTTCATGCGCGGCGGCATGTTCAAATGCAGCGGCAGATTGTCAATGGACGAGACATAACCCCGCTTGTGCACCTGCATCTGCCCCAGCATGGAATCGGTGATTTGCCCGATCATCATGGCCTTGAAGGAGCCGGATATACTGATAAACAACAATACCGCCACAATGCCTACAGTAATCAGCAACGAGGTCAGTATTGTTCTGCGCTGGTAACGCAACAGGTTTTTCCAGGCGATGCGAAAGGTGTTAAGCATTGGCGGCGGCCTCCCTGCTGTTATGCTGATTGCGCACATAGCCATCTTCCAGCACAAAAGTTTCTTCAGCTTCTTTCATGATCTTGGGATCATGGGTCGAAAAGATGAAGGTGGAACCAAATTCGTCGCGCATGGATTTCATCAGTTCGATAATCCGGTAGGCGGTATCATGATCCAGATTGGCGGTTGGTTCATCCGCGAGCACCAGTCTGGGATGAGTCACCAGCGCCCGCGCAATCGCGACACGTTGCTTTTGCCCGCCTGACAACTGGTCCGGGCGCTTCCTGGCCTGGTCTTCCATCCTCACCGCGCTTAATAATTCCATGACGCGTTCGCGGCGTTTTTGCGGCGGCCAGTTTTGCACCATCATCAGCGGATACTCGATGTTTTCAAAAGTGGTCAGTACCGGAATCAGATTGAAATCCTGAAACACAAAACCAATATGATCACCGCGGAATTTTGCCGCTGCGTGACGGTCCAGCTTCGCCACATCCTGATCCAGTACTTTTAAAACACCGCTGGTGGGATGATCCAGGCAGCCAATCATGTTCAGCAAGGTGCTTTTACCACTGCCTGAGGGACCCACAAATGAAACAAACGACGAAGGTTTAATGGTAAAGTTGACATCCTTGATGGCTTGAACGGCGACATCACCCGATTGATAGGTTTTGCTCAATTGTTGCGCGGAAACCACGCTCATCGGTTTGTCCCTCCCTGCCGGAAAATCCCTGAATAAGTTGTTAAAACGGGAGATTCAGGTTCTTCTCCTGAGTAAAAAGTTTTTTGAATATTAGAAATCGCTAATTTTTAGCTGACAGAATAAGGCAAGAAAAAACCACCAAAAAGTTTTATTGCCGATCTGATAATTAAATCGATGATACTACCTCACAGTAACGAACGCCGCCAGAATTTTCAAGCAAGGGCGTAAACGTATTTGTATTCCCGTAAGATACAGCGGCCCGGCGTGTTATATCCCCCACAATCCACCCGTCTAAAAATTCTACTGGACATGATATAAAGCATATTGAAGCAGCAACGATGTACACGCATATTCAAATCATGAAACACACGTTATCCACACTGCCGTTGAGCAATTCCTTTGTTTCCTTGGGTGATTCATTCTTTTCCCGGGTGTATCCGACACCGTTTGAGACACCGGCGGTTCTAATCCATTTTAATACGCATGCCGCCGAATTGTTGGATCTTGACCCCGCGATTTACAGCGATTCAAAACTCGCAATGGATTTAGCGACCATTTTTTCCGGCAAAAAAACGTTGCCGGGTTCTGAACCCATTGCCATGTTATACGCGGGCCATCAGTTTGGACATTATGTTCCGCAACTCGGCGATGGCCGCGCTATTATTCTTGGTGAAACCATTAATCAGCGCGGCGAGCGTTGGGAAATTCAGCTCAAAGGCAGCGGATTAACGCCTTATTCCCGTGACGGAGACGGACGCGCGGTACTGCGCTCGACCATTCGCGAATATCTCTGCAGTGAAGCCATGCATGCGATGGGTATTCCCACCACCCGCGCATTATGCATCGTGGGCAGCGCTGATCCGGTTTACCGTGAACGCATCGAACCGGGCGCAATGTTAACACGGCTGGCGCCCAGCCACGTGCGCTTCGGATCGTTTGAGGTGTTTTACTACCGCAACCAGTTTGAGCATATCCGCAAGCTGGCGGATTTTGTTATCGAGCATCATTACCCGCAACTGCTGAATGAACAGAACCGCTATGCCGCGTGGCTGGAATGCATTATCGCCCGTACTGCATCGCTGATCGCGCAATGGCAGGCGGTGGGCTTTTCCCATGGCGTAATGAACAGCGACAACATGTCCGTTTTAGGACTCACCATCGATTATGGTCCATATGGTTTCATGGAGGCTTATGATCCTGGTTATATCTGCAATCACTCCGATCATCATGGCCGTTATGCATACGGCCAGCAACCTGACATTGGATTGTTCAATCTCAGTTGTTTTGCCCAGGCCATATTGCCGCTGCTGAGTGAAGAACCTGAACAGGCCGTGGAAATCGCGAAGGACAAACTGGCGCAATACTATTCGTTTTATATTGAGCAATATGCGCTGCGCATGCGCGCCAAGCTCGGATTGCAAGACAGCCACGGCGGCGATGAACAGTTGGTGAAAGATCTGTTCGCGCTGATGGCGGATGACAAAGTGGATTTCACCATCCTGTTTCGCAGGCTGAGTGAATTTTCCACCCATGATAACGTGAACAATAATATAGTGAGGGATTTGTTTGTGCAGCGTGAGGCGTTCGATCAATGGGCTGACCGTTACAAGGCGCGTTTATTAACAGAAAGCTCACTTGATGAGGCCCGATCAAAAACCATGAAACAAGTCAATCCCAAATACATATTACGCAACTACATGGCGGAGATCGCCATCCGCAAGGCGGAGGATGAAAACGATTATTCGGAAATCGGCCGCCTTCTGGACTTGTTACACAATCCATTCGATGAGCAGCCCGAACATGAACACTATGCGGGATTCCCGCCCGATTGGGCCGGCAGTATTTCCGTCAGTTGTTCGTCTTGAGAATTGATTATGTTATTGCGCCAGCGGCAAACAATATAATCGCAAAAACGAAATTCCTTACCCTTCCCGGCCCAGCGGGTGTATAAATTGGCGAATGCCCGGCAGTGTCACCTGTGTGACAAGTGCATTGAGTAATTTTGCTGTCTATCCTTTACACGCATATCCATTACACCCATCCTGCGATATGATATTCAGGCACACCGATCCATTTTTAACCGAACCAACCAGACAGGATGACACATGAAGAACAAATTAATGATCTTGCCCGCCCATGATTATACGGCGGTTAGGCTGGTGAAAATTCCGGATGATTTTGAAGAACATGAAGTGTTCCGGCATGTCACCGGAATTATCGCGCAAGTGGAAGAAAACGATCCTGACTACACCTGGACCGATGTGCTGGCGGCGCTGGAGGACCGCGGATTTGAAAATGTGGAATTTATTCTCGGGCCGGCGCTGGATTGAGCGCGGCTTATTTCCCTTTCTGCCAGGCATGCCAGGCGGAAAAAATCCCATTCACCAGCAGTATCAACGCGAATAGCTCGGCAAACTGCGGTAAAGCATGCACGAAACGATTGATTTGCGCATTTTGAAAATACAGGGTTGGCGCCCAGTATTTCAAACCATAATAAACGCTCCCTGCGAGTATGAGATCAAACCACCACGGCAGTTTAAGCGCGAATTTCGGAACCAGGGATTTGCGGGACATTTGTGTTACGGGACGTCTTTTTCAGGATACATTGTTTTAGGCAACATCGATGAAAATACCACTTTAATTGCATCTATTAGATAATCTTATCGGAATTTCCTAAAACAACTGAAGGCTGACATCGACTCAGACTTCGCCCCACTGCACCAAATTGATCGAGCAATATACATAATATAGCCGGATATCATCCAGCTATGAAAAAATAGTTTCCCAGTATAGTATTTTTGCGTTTTATTCAATAGCGGCCGCGCGCAGATGCGCAGCGGCATTGAGCTAAGCACTTAAGTTATCGAGGATTTCGCTCGATACCATATCTGGTCAACCGGGTATTTTTTATGGATTGGGAACTCTCGCGCATATTTCTTTATTTTGCCGGCATCGCGCTCGTCGTGGTGGCGGCCGTGTTTGGCGCGGTGTTTAATCAATTGCAGGGCATCCGCGTCACACGTCCCCGATTCCAGTTGAAAGAACGCGCTGATGTACCCGAATATATGTTGCAGTTGTATGAAACTCCTGTAGCGCAACTGTCGGCGCTTGGTTTTGAAATCCATCATTATCAATTGTCCGGCGACATCATCGCCCACGAGCATGGAGAAAAATTCTGTCTGGTGATGATGAACCGTCAATCATCAGTGCTTGCGGAAATTTCTCCGGCATCGACGTTCCTGGACCTTCCCGGCTGTGAAGTGGACTTCTGGAGTATCGCCAAAGATGGCGCCGCATTAATTACCCTCAACGGCCGTGGTCACACCTTGTTATGCAACATACCAGGCGCGGAAGTTCATGATCCCATGGCGGCGACGCTGGAAGAACAGTACCTGGAGCACCTGGCTGAGCAAAAAGAAGTGTTTGCCGGTAAAGCACTAGCCTTACCCAATGCCGCCAGTTATCTCAAACTCCAGCAAAAGTTGCTTAACAGCTATTTCCTTACCCTTCTGAAAGAAGGCGGCGTGGTGTCAACAGGCAACAATGAGTTCCGTTTAACCATCCGCAAGACCTTCAGCCTGGTCAGGCAACTGCTCCGTGGGGAAAAACGCTTGCGCAGCTTGATGGTAAAAAAACACATCGAGCAAGCCAAAAAGAAAAAAGAACAGGCACAAAACAAGGATGCCGCCGTCAACGGTCATACCTTCCCTGATTATCCGGTGGAAGCCGAAGTGCGGGCATATGTCCGGCTGCGTTCAGCGCAGCAAACAACGCCCGCAGGTCTTGCCGCCAAGTTCACGGTGTTTATCATTACCCTGGTGCTTTCCTATTTTGCCTTTGGACTGGTGTTTTCGTTCAATTCAGTTTTTATATTGCTGGGCGTTATTCTGTTTCATGAACTCGGACACGTTGCCGCAATGTACGTGTTTAAATACCGCGATCTGCAGATTCTGTTTATTCCATTACTGGGCGCGGCAGCCACGGGCAAAAAAGAGGATATCGCGATATGGAAACAAGTCATTGTATACCTCATGGGGCCGTTACCCGGCATCGTGATTGGTATTGGTCTGATCGCCCTGTATCACCTGTATCAGGCGCCATGGTTATATGAAACCGCCATCATAATGCTGTTGATCAACTATCTTAATTTGCTGCCGTTTGTGCCGCTGGATGGCGGGCATATCATACGATTGACCATCATGGAACGCTTTCCTACCGGCAAACTGCTGTTTTCCGCTTTGAGCGGCCTGGCATTTGCCGCTGGCGGCTGGTTTCTCGGCGAACCCGTATTCTGGGTTCTGGCGGTAGTCATGCTAGCGAGCCTGCCCTGGAGCGCGCTGGAAGCCGGCGTGTTACATGAGCTTTTTCACCCGATCAAGGAGTTTGAAGACCTGGATAAGGAAAACAAACTGCGCAAAGTGTTCGAAACATTGAAACAACCCAAATTCCACAAGATGCAATTTGCGGAAAAGTTCAAGCTGGTTAAATCACTGAGCGATGTTGTCCTGCATCAACAACATTTGGGCCGGCTTGCATCCCTGGGCCTGAATAGCCTTTATCTGGGCGCATTATTACTAACACCACCCGCCATACTCATCACAGCGGTGGGTACGGAAAATGTCTCCAATATTGTAACAATTATGAGTGGTGAAATTCCGCAAAAGGACTGGGACCAGGATATCGCCAATGCAGATTCTTCCGAGAAACGCTTTGAATTAATGATAAACGCGGCGCAATTCCATATTGCGGCCAATGACGCCCCCAAAGCTCTGGGGTATCTTGAACAGGCTGAAAAAACATTTGCCGCCATTAATACCGATTCCGCGCTGGCCAGGCTTTACGAGGCTTATTCCATTTACTACCAGCGCCAGAACGATCTGAGCCGCGCCGAGGAGTACCTGACAAAAGTTATTCAGCTTCACAAACAAATGCCCGATCAATACGCTTCGCAACTCGCTGCCAGCTACCAGTCATTGGCGATGTTGCGCCATCAGCAAAACAAAACAGATGAGTATGAATCGGACCTGAAAACCGGTTTGACCTATGCCTTGAAAATCAGCATTCCGGAAGAGCGGTTTGTTATTTCCACTATTATAAGTCTGTTACTGGACAAATATTACAGCACAAAAGAACTGGACAAGGCGCAGGCCTTATTACTGGATACTCTGCCCAAATTGGGTCAGCATGCTGATCCGCTGAACCAGCATGTCGCCAGCTACCTTTACCAGGAACTGGGTTGGTTGCACGCAGACAAAAACGATATCGTTTCCGCCACTGATCAATTTAATCAGGCACTGGCATTTATCAATGGAAGCAGCGCACAAAACGGCAGTGACTATCCTGACTCGCTGTCAAAAGTCAATGTGTACCTGGCGTTGGCCGCCATTCAATACAAACACGGTAATCTCAGCATCGCGGAAACCAATTTCAAAGAAGCCGGACAACTTGCCAAAGCCAACCATTTTCAGTCGCTAGGCGAATACATTCAAATGTACATCCCGGATATAGCGGGTGATGAAACCGGGGATGATACATCACGAGAAACATCACGCTGGCAATTGATTAACGAAGCCTACCAGAAATTGAATTCCTGAGCTGGCAGTTTCATCTTTTAACGATCCGTCAGTATTTGACAACAACAGGGAAGTATTGTCTGTAGCCCGAAACCGCCGGTTGTCTTGCAGGGTAAAAAGTTTATAAGTCAGGCTTTCGAGGGCGGCGTTTTTTGTGAAGGGGAAATTACCCAATGGGAATAACCCTTTTTCGACTGCGCCCGCAGATTGAGATTGTCAACAAAATCCCGGGCGTATTTCGTTACCTGATTCAGCGTGCCGCGCATGTTGCCCACAATTTGGGAGTTATCCCGCTCCACCACATATTTAAACCAGTTATCGCCATCCGCGCCGGCCGGCGCCCTGGTTTTTTCCACACTGACAACACTGTACTGTTTAAAAATCGCTGAGTCTTTTTTTACAGCTGGCATAACTTGTATTCCTCTCACCCTCGCACAAGGTGACTGGTTTCACACTTAACGGTACCGTCTGGAGCTGCTACCCTTGCGTTCTTTTTCGACACGGACCTTCAACGGCTTGCCGCCCAGGGATTTACCATCCAAACCGGCCATGGCCGCTCTGGCCTCATGACCTTCCATCGCTATAGTTCCATAACCGCGGCATTTGCCGGTAAATATATCCATATTTAATTGAATTGAATGTACTGTTCCATATTTGGAAAACAACTCCCGGACTGACGTTTCCGAGGCATCAGAGGGCAGATTACCTATAAACATTTTAATCAAAACACAGTCCCGCCTTGTTGGCTGATCCTCGTGAGATCAGGTGATTGAGCTGAAAAGGCCCTGCATTTTGCGCAGAGCCTTCACTGAAAATCAGATGACAAAGACTAGTTGTCGATCTGAACTGATGTAGCTTGCAAGCCTTTAGGGCCTTTTTCGACTTCAAAACGCACAGCTTGGCCTTCAGCCAACGACCGGAAACCGTTACTCTGAATAGCCGAGTAATGGACGAATATGTCTGCGCTGCCGTCAGATGGGGAAATAAAACCAAAACCTTTGGAATCGTTGAACCATTTTACAGTGCCTGTAGCCATGTAAATTACCTCTATATTTCAATTAATTAATAAAAAAATGTGTGGTATTGCAGAATATCTAGGTAACTTACAGGAGACATACTTCAAACAGCACTTCTGAACAGACCTGGATAATTTACAATCCCAGGTAGTATAACTTTTTTACACAATTAATACTACTTTACACAATTTATACTGGGGAAGCCGCGAAGAATTCAGTGTAAATCACCAAATCCTGCGTTAGCTGGCGTTTTTAGAAAGGTGATTGTGGCGAAAGTTCAATAAAACAACACTTCTCAGGCAGTTGATTCGCATAGCCTACCCCGGCCTGAGCTTACGAAGTCTCCCAGAGATGTTTAAGCCAAGTTTAAATATTCTTTCTTTAAACACTTTGTTTACACCAAAAAAAGGGCCACAACGTCGTGGCCCCGGCATGCTTCGATAACTGAATCTAATCGCTCTTATTATTTATACCCCTTAGGGCGTAACAGTATTACTGCTCACAGTAACTTCAATAGACGCAACATCGGGATCGAACAATGAGACGATAGTGATTGTCGCGTTGCCAGTAGTAGGCGGCGTATTGATTTGAACGGTAAACGTGGCAGTCCCAAGGTCATTCGTACGAATATTAACTGACTTATCAGCACCACCGTTTATTGTGATATTGGAACCATTAGCATCACTGACAGAAACATTCAATAACGCAAATGGCAGTTGTACCGTGTCGCCACCATCTTCATAAGTTACCCTCACCGTTCCAGTTGTAGTTATGTTTTGCGGTATCGCATATAAAGTTCCACCGGCAATTGACGTAAAACAAAACTGGTTATCGATCGTTGTTACAGCACTACTGACGGATGCGACCAGGTAAACCTGTGCGGATCCTGCCGGTATAGCGCGCGTATCGATTGCTGGATCGTCGTAACAACCTGACAAAATGGTATTTACGTTGGCCGGGTAAGTTACATAGAACGTTGCGATACCCTGTTTTGTCATGGCATATCCGCTTACCAGGTTGCCGTTAAGATCCTGGCCGGATATTTCCGCTCCCAGCAGCGACGCGCCGATTAGATAACCCACTGCACCGGGTTGATAGTCGACTGTATCTGGATAATCGCGGGAATAGTTTTGAGTCACGCTGATCTGGTTATCCAGAACGCCATTTAGATTAACAATACGGTCCTTGTCTTGTTCTTCGGCAAAAGTCAGAAAAATATGATCCCCCGGTTGAATATAACGTACCGCCGCATTGCGGATGACATTCGCACCGGTGAACAACGACGCAATACTGCCGCCATCCAATACACCAGAATCGGTAATGGCATTACCCTGAATCGAATCACCGGCATCAATCTTTCCCTGCGCGATCACGGAATCAATTATGCCAAGTTGCACAATCGTGCCATCCGCCACGGCGTGCCCATCAGCATCAGTTACTATAGCGGTACCAGCCCGGCGATAGATGCCTCCGCCCAAGTGTTCAACAGAACTGCTTTGCGAATACGAAAGCGCAATCGTATGCGGTATAGCAGCCGTCGGTGGCGGGGGTGGAGGTGGCGGTGATGGTGATGGTGATGGTAACGGCGACGGCGGTGGTGGTGGCGGAGGAGGTGTCGTGTTGTCGGTAGTTTCGCTAGGCGTAGTAAACGCGTCATCACCACAACTAGCCAGTAAACCCATCGTGACTAACACGACGAACAATGCTAATAATTTCAACCGGGAACTACCAAGGATTTTTCCGTTATTCATATACTCTCCCTAACTGCTTAAATGCTTGCATACTTACAGTTAAATATATTTTCGATATCAGAGTTGTGGCACGCTGCCGCGCGTGGACTCTTCGATTTTTTATTGCAACAAGCTACAAGAACTCACTGTACTTATTGCATCCAGGCATATTATTAGGGTGAATGATAACCAATTTACTCAGTTTTAGATATTCAAAAATTGCAGCATCCCACGGCTCGGAGCTGAAAAGTGCAAACAAAGCAGTACAATTTATATCCAATCCGCAATCTACAAGAGGGAATAAATCGACCTATTGTGTGCCGGGACAGAACCATAATTCCAGACAACGCCGCAAAAAAGTCTTAAAAGCTACTGATGCCTGTTACTAGTTCAGGATATCTAATATATGACGGCCTGAATTTATGATTCAGCGATATGTGATCGATATGCCGCAAATGGCTCAATCCACTATTTATGTTATACCGGCGAATCAAACCTTCCCCTGAATATGAATCCTCCATCCGCAACTCCCCGATTTTCCGCCGGACAATCAATCTTTGAGCGCCGCCAAAATGGTATCGGCGCATGTGATGGGCAAAGAAAAATGAGCCTGGCCAGGCATGACTGTAAAAGTTGAATGAGGCAAATGCTGATGCAGAAATTGGCCGTGTGAAACAGGAACTATATCGTCGGCATCGCCGTGCCATATATCCACGTGGCCGTTAATGCCCTGCAATAGAAATCCCCAATCCCGGGAATAGAGTTGCATGTCCTGGATAGCGCCTCTTGTACCCTGCCTGAATGCTTCCTTGATATTGAGAATCAGTTTTTCACGGACATTGGGAATTTTCAGCACTTGCCGGTCGGCGCCGCCATGCACCATAGCGATTATCTCCAGCATTATTCCCGGGGTGGATTTTGCCAGAGCCAGCACCGGAAGACCGGGAACGATTTTAAGCACCCAAGGAATTAGCCGCGCCAGATTAAAACCGGCTGCGACTAACCAGCGCATATCCTGTGAAAGCCCGGTGTGATAAAGCGGTCCCAATCCGCACACAATCCCGATACGTGTAATGCGTTGTGGCATGGTGTACGCGCAACTTAATGCGCAAGGAGCGCCCCCGGATACTCCGATCACACCAAAAGTATCGATATTCAACGCATCTGCCAGGCAGGCGACATCTTCACCCCACGTTAGCAGTGTGCGATCGCATTGCCAGCTCGATAATCCATAACCGGGCCGGTCCGGTGTGATGATCCTGACATTATGTTTTTTCGCCGCCGCATCCAGCAAATAGCTTTCCATGCGCGAACCGGGCAATCCGTGAAAAGTAAAAAACGGCGCGCCGTTTTCCGCGCCCGCTACGCAATACCCCAGGTCCCTGCCGCCGGGTAGTTTTAAAATTCTGGATTCCATGTCTGTAATTGTATCAGCCTTTTCATAATAACAAGTATGAACCAATGCCTCTGAAAAATATTTCAGCGCACATGTTCTGAAAAAATGCTGAAGTAGACTGGTAATTATTCGCATGCAATTTGCCAGCCCACAAAAAACCCTTCTTCAGTTGTCCTGAAAGAAGGGTTTTTTGGGAGCTAAACGAAAATCACATCTACGTGTATGAAAATGAAGCTATTCCTTCCGGTTTAATATCACCTCCTCGCATCTATGCTAACAATCCCCAAACGTGTTACCCCAACTCGTCGTTCGATGGCATGCATCACAATCCTCAGTCGTCGGACAATGTCCGTTATTTTTACCGCGGGCTATTCCACCATCGTGACAAGATTGACAGCCGGTTACCTCATTGTGATCGACATTATATGATGACCATGGCGTTGGCGCCGGATTATGGCAGGCGTCGCAGTTATCTGTTGTGGTTGGATGGTCGGCCGGTTTACCCTGCGCCGTAGAATTATCGTGGCAGGATACGCAGGCGCCTATCACCTGGTTGTGATCAACGTCCTGTGGCGCTACCGGTATCCACGGCGTAGGACCCGGCGCATGACAGGCGTCGCATAAATTGGTGGTATTAATATGTGAAGGACCCTTACCCGTAGCAATGGTGGCATTGTGGCAACTTTCGCAACTGCCGATCACTTGTGTATGATCTACCGCCGACGATGGCACCGGTGACCAGCCGGCCGGGAATTTCTCGTGACAGGCATCACACAAGTTGGTGCTGTTTATGTGCGTACCGGTTTTACCTGTTGCGGTAGTGCCGTTGTGGCATTCGATGCAATTGTTAACGAAATTGTTGTGATCAACAACAGCGGGTAACCATGCAAACGTCGTATGGCAGGTATTACATTCCGCGGTGGTTTGAATGTGTGCAGGATGCTTGCCGGTTGCAGTTACACCATCGTGACAGACAGAACATGTTCCGAGCACTTCATTGTGATCCACAGTGGTCACCGATGCCCAGGGTATAGGCGCGGGTGCATGGCAAGCCTCGCAGACATCTGTCGTATTGATATGCGTGGCGCTCTTGCCGGTGGCGGTTGCGCCATTGTGGCACGATGAACACGTACCAATCACTTCGTTGTGGTCCACATTGGCCGGCGCCACAGGCGCCCACGGCGTTGGGCCCGGCGCGTGGCAGGCGTCACAATTGTCAGTGGTATTGATATGCGTGACACTCTTGCCGCTAGCTGTGGTGCCATTATGGCAACTGGAACAGACACCGATGACTTCGTTATGATCCACTTCGGCCGCTGCAACTGGTTGCCAAGGTGTGGGTCCTGGCGCATGACACGCATCGCACACATCAGTTGTATTAATATGTATAGCAGATTTGCCAGTTGCCACAGTGCCGTTGTGACAACTGCCGCACGTACCAATCACTTCTCCGTGGTCAACATCTGTTGAAGCAACTGGCGCCCAGGGGGTTGGACCTACTGCGTGACAAGCGTCGCAATTGCCTGTACTGCTGATATGGATTGCCGGTTTTCCACTGGCAATCGTTCCGTCATGGCAACTTATACAAGTTCCCAGAACCTGACTATGATCCACCGCACTTGGCGCGACAGGCATCCAGGGTATGGGACCAGGTGCATGACAGGAGTCGCAGTTATCAGTGCTACTAATATGTGTCGCGCCCTTCCCACCGGCGGCGGTTCCGTTATGGCAGCTGGCACAGGTGCCGATAACTTCATTGTGGTCCACGCTGGCGGGAGCAACCGGCGCCCAATTCGCGGGATGCTTTTCATGACAGGTTTCGCAAACATCACTGGTATTTAAGTGTGCCGGATCTTTGCCGGCCGCGCTCACTCCATCATGACAGCGAACACAATTGGTAGTGAAATTACTATGATCCACGGTTGCCGGCAACCAGGCCGTGGTTAAATGACACGTGCCGCAATCGTCGGTGGTTTGTATATGGCCGGGATCCATTCCGGCAGCAATGACTCCGTCGTGGCATGCCGAGCAGATACCCTGTACTTCATTATGATCAACTTGAATCGCCGGTGCCCATGGCGTTGGGCCCGGCGCGTGGCAGGCATCACAATTGTCGGTGGTGTTGATATGTGTGGCGCTCTTGCCCGTTGCAAGCGTGCCGTTATGGCATGAAGCGCAAGTACCAATCACTTCGTTGTGGTCCACATTGGCCGGCGCCACAGGTGCCCACGGCGTTGGGCCCGG
>JAKEGK010000084.1 GCA_022627515.1 Gammaproteobacteria bacterium | reverse complement strand
GGCGCCGGAACTGACTTATGAAGCGCTGGGGGAAGTGCAGGATGGCACCCAGGCGCAACAGGCGTTTTTAAAAGTTTACGCTAGCAACTTAACTGCTAATGAGCGGAATAATCTTGTTAAAGACATGAAAGCGTATTGCGCACTGGATACGCTGGCGATGGTTAAGATACTGCAGCGTTTGGGGTCAGCGTAAACGGACAACCGTTATGTTTCAGCTGTTGACGCCAATGACCTTTAAAAACGCTGCGGAAAGTTCGCCCCGGCCGGCCTTGTCCAGCAATTGATCCGCGGTTTGCACCACTTCCGACAGTGGACCATTGAAAAACACCATGCCCAATTGCAGCGTGACGGGAATATCGGCAAGAGGATTTTGTATGTTTTTATGTCCGGGAGGAAAAAACACCATGCGAATTTCGCCCACGTCATCGGGAATTTTTTCACAACCGCCGCCCGGCGCGACAAACGCGAAAAATTCTTCCGGATTGTGCAACGGCACGCTTTCTTCTTTGAATTCCGTAGCTCCGGTTTTGGCGCTGAATTCAACGGTGAGTATCGGTTTCATGGCAGCGGTCACCTGATCAAATAAAACCATGGAAGCTCTGATTAATTATAAGTTTAACTCATTGCTGTCCCGCAAAATCCAGTACGGATCGGGGACTCTCTAATTCCAACAGCTTCAGCGCTCATTAAAACCTGCAAATCTCGGAGTCTATCCTGTACATAATCAATATTTGTGAGACAGCAACAAATTTAAATATAAAAAAATCCGGTAAGACAATGCTTGATGTTGATCAAGCAAACGGAAAGTTTCTGCTGCGTTATAGCAAGTTCCGCCGGGCCGTCGCGCTTATAGAGATGTATGTACAGCCTGTTTTGAAAGGTATCCCTGGGAGCCGGTGACTTGGCTGCCGCATATTCTTTTACCGAACGGAAGTTTGAAACAGGTTCCAGTCAATAGCCATTCTGATGCGCCGGTGGATTTCCGGCTCGATACTTTATTCAGAGACGCTTTTCGCGGGGAAGCGGATAACATCGCCGCCCTTTTCATTATCCTGTTCCGCAAGTTGTTCGCCCAGCAATAATTCCATGGCTTCCAGAGTTCGATCCAGTATCAGGTCAGCATTGGCGTGAAACAAGCGAAGTTTGCAGGGTATCGGCTGGTGCAGGTTTTCCCGGTGTCCGGCGGCAAAGTCAGTCCACGCCGCAACGGCAATATCGTTCAGAACACGGTCGACGATGATCCAGGCTTCCTTTTCCAGGATGAGATCGAGATGTTTTAATCTGGGGATAGAGTAGCGCAAAGGATTGCTGATTCGCTTTAACGCCAGCTGGACATGATTGAAATGCAGAGCGCTGACAGCGCTGTTGCGCAGTTCGAGTACTGGGATATCATTCAGGCGGGTATACATAAAACCTAGTATAGCTCACCTTCAGAATTGTTGTTTTAGCTCCGCCTGAATGTGCGTTAAATCACGGGACTAATCGTCATCTCCAAGATCAATTTCCTCATTGAGGTCGACTTCAGTGTCATCGATGGATTCCAGCTCTAAATTCGGGACCGATACCTTTTTAGCAACGCCCGTTTCCGTTGTTTCCGTAATCGTCTTGGTTGCGGTGCGCCGTGGGACGAAATCCTTGCGCGCTTTGTTGTAAGCTTTCTTTAATTCGTCAGCAAGATCGCTTTCCTTGCCGTTGAGTTCACGAAGCTTCGCTTCAATTATCGTCTTTTGGTATTCCAGAATTTTATCCCGGTTAAGATTGTACAGATATAAGGTATTGGGATTGCCGGTTTCCAGTTTTGGATCCATTAAAACAGGACTACTCTTGGCGCCTGCGTCAAGATATCCATACCACATCTTAGATTTCTTACTCATTGCAACAACGTCCTCGTCAAGTTTAATCATTTAAGGAATTCAATTACGCAACAGCAAAAATTTTTGTATTTAACTGGCCGCTAAAACATGCTTTCCGCCGGGTATCATCTATCATAATAGTTAAGAGTTAACTGAGTAATCGAACTATAAAAATAGATGAACAGGGGAAAAGTACTGGATGCTATTACCCGCCCCCTGGCGGCAGATACGGGGTGCTGCAACAAAGCGGTGTTTGGGTCCCCGGGCCAAACGGCTGCGGCGCTTTAAAACTCTGCCGGCTTGTCCCAAATTTCCAAAAGCGAAGCGATTTTGCTTTGGATTTTCCAGGCTGTAAAGTGTTTTGTGCCTGTATTTCTCGCTTATTTGCTTCCAGATTTATCGTTTTATAACCGCCGGCGCCGGAGACATTTCCCGTGTGGTTCCGGGCGGTTGATACCCGCGGGGATGAATTAAAAACTCTTTAAGAACATGATCATACGTCTATAATATAGAATTTACAGTAATTCCGGGGATGCCCTGTGACATGCGAATGCGAATTATAAATTTCCTCTTGCCACGGCCAATAGCCCAGTTTCTGTTTGCCCTTGGATTGTTGACCGTGTCGTTTCCCGGTTTTAGTAAAGAGTATCTTTGGGATTTTCTCGAGCAACGGGGTAAAGAGCTGGATATTATGAGCATCAGCCCTGTTGCCGGACAAATTGTGTTAGTCGGGGCAAGGTATGTAGAAGTTCCCTGGCCAATGCAGGAAGAATCTGAAACCGCGCCGTTTTCGCCATCACTGGTGAGCAAACAGCTTTATGTCATAAGTACCGCGGCCAACAATGAGATAGTGTGGCGGCAAGGCTACCCGGTGCTGCCCGATGTCCAGGAAATATTTTCCACAGCCGCAACCAGCGGTGAACGCTTATGCGTGGTGTATGGGGAACAATCCGGCAGTGAAGAAGTTGTATTGGACCCTGTATTATTGCAGCTGGATTCACATGGCAAGATTCTATGGGCAAAACGCAATTTGATCGCCGCAATGAAATCAAAAGCATCCGGTCCGGTGGAGCAGATTGCGAATCTCGATACCTTACGCGTCGTGGGAAGCCCGGATAACGGCTGTGTATTGGCTTATGTGACCCGGACGATTAGCGGGAATGATGAAAAATTCAATCTGCACGTTATACACAATTCATTTGATGGTGACGTGAAATGGCAACAAACACTGAATACGCCGCTTTACGGAAAACTGTTTTTGGTGCACAACGAAGCGGCGAACCGTTACGTGATTGTGCAAACCAACCAGTCCCGGGACGCCGCAATACAGGCCATGATGCTTGCGGTGCCTTTTGTGCCAAAAACAGCGCTGATTGGTCTGGACTATATGGGGAACGTGAGTTTTCAAACTGTTGAACCGGATGAGTTGTCAAAACTCTGGGTCAAGAACGTTGCGCAGAGTGATGGTGAAACTATTCTGCTGGCGGGTAAAGTAAAAGCAGCCTGGGTGGGGCGGGTAAGCTTTAACGGAAGCATAAAAAATCACAATGATGGTTTGGACGGCGAATTTAGCGCCGCGGCAGTGGCGGATTCAGGGGGGTACTTACTGTCCCGCGGTGATCATCTGACTTTGACCACCAGCAATCTCGAACTGGTATCCGATCAGCCGGCCCGCAGCGTCATAACCCGGCAATACCTTAATCAATATCTTATGGCGCGTTTGCCGGATGATTTGCCCGTTCAGCAAATTGTTCCGGCAGGGAACAATGAATATCTGTTGTTATACACCCTGGGCAGCAAACTTTTGAAAGTTCGCGTGGAGCCACCCAAACACTAAGAATCACTTAAACACCTGGAGGCCGCGTGATGCAATGGATAATCAACAATTATGCATTTATTAAAACCGTGCATGTTGGGTGTGTCGTTGTCAGCGCCGGATTGTTTGTCTTGCGTGGTATCTGGGTCATACAGGAATCGGGCAAGCTGGGGTTGCGCTGGATACGCACTATGCCGCATCTGGTCGACACATTGTTGCTGCTCAGCGCGATTTTATTATCCATGGGTTTGCGGCAGTATCCGGTTACCCACGACTGGTTGACCGCCAAGGTCATCGCATTATTGGTTTATATCGGTTTGGGAATGGCCGCAATCCGCCATGGCCGCAACCGGCGAGTACGAATATTCAGCTGGTTTGCCGCGCTGCTGGTTCTGACTTATATCATTGCCGTCGCCGTTACGCGCAATCCAGGCGTGGGAATCCTGAAGTAACCAGAATTTCCTCCCGGTTGCGATAGAAAATTTACTGAAGCACGGAATACGCGTAGTGGGCTGCATGGCCTGTTAGTTTCCGGCCCATGTGCGCAACTTGCCACGCATTCTGTCAACATGGTTTCCTTCCCAATACACTTTATCGCAGGCCGGGCAATACATGAGAGGATTGGCCAGTTTGCGGCTTTCTCCGGGCACCCGCGTAATCTTTTCAGCGTCCGCTTCTATGAGCAGGGCATTGCACTGCAAACAGCGGCTGAAAGGATTAAGCAGCCAGTTAATATGGACTGCTTTGCTGAGTGCAGCGGCGCATGATTCCGTATCATTGCAATCGAGCCAGATGACCGTATCGCCGGCGTCACGAAATTCCATGAGCTTATGGTCGCGCGTAATTAAAATCCGGCCGTCATTCATCGCATGTTCCAGCACGGTTCGATCCGGAATTCCTGATTCGCAGACTTCCGTATCATAGCCCGCTGCGCGCAACCAGCGCGCCAAACCTTTCAACATCTCGTCACACAGGAAGCGCATATTGTCCGGAGTGTTTTGCATGATATGAATAACGCAGATTATTGCCGCTCTGCAAATTGCATAGTTTAGTCTGCGGTTGCAGTTAATACGCGGCGCCACATCAACCGGATTAGTGCTGCTCGGAAATTTGTCAAAAAATAGTCAGGATAAAAATCAAATCCAATGTTCACGTTCATCATTAAATGCGGAAGAGTTATGGCGTGGGCTGATTTTCCAAAAATACGGGAACAGTAGTTGTTACTTGATTGGCAAATATATATCATAGCGCACAATATCATCAGCAGTTCGACTTTCAGCGCACTGATCATTCAGCAGATTGACATTAATCATCAGATTGACATGATCACCAGATTGACATTATCACCAGATTGACAATGTGTTTCCGAATTAAAGAAACTACAACATCCAGACCGGGAGGAGCACACTATGCACGGGCTTGAAAAAGGCGTAAATCTACTGGCATCCCAAGAAACCAATCAACAGATACGCAATAAAGCGATCGATCAACTCAATGGTGTGATCAACGATCTCACGTCGGGAATAGAAATATGGAACCAGTTTATTAAAAGTGGAAATCATTCCGCCAAGCCGGGTTCATTTGGCGGCTGGGCCGGTTTTGCAATGGATAACAAACTGTGGGAACTTGAACTGGAGGCCCGCGCTAAGGCGCGGCAAGCATCCAATGGCAGCTCCAGTCTGGATGAACCGTTGATAAGCCAGTCGAATGTCAAACTGACCGAGGGGCAAAACGCTGTGGATTGCGTGCGCGAGGCCGTGGCTGCCATGGAAAAACGCAAGCAGAGCATAAAATCGCTGATTGATGTGATCAAGACAACCAAACCGGTAAAGGCCGCAGCAGCCAAAACGGCACCGCAGGCAAAATCCGCCGTGAAAAAACCAGCGGCTGCCATGAAGCAATCAACGCAAAAGAAAGCGGCAGCGAAAAAGCCCGCGAAAAAACAACTTGCCAAAAAAGCGCCGGGCAAGCAAAAAGCCGCGGCAGCCAAGAAAAAGGCCGGTAAGAAAAAAGCCGCCAAGAAGGCGGCCGGTAAAAAAGCCACCGTAAAAAAGAAAAAGACCAAAAAAGTAATAGGATGAGTTGATTCGGCAAATGGCAGGATAAATCTCATGTAAGAAAAAAAGGGGCATCCATGCCCCTTTTTTTTCGCGCGCTTTTTTAAGATAAAACAGTTAGAGGAAAACAGCTGGTTATGAGCCGGTTTGCGAACTATCGCCTGAAACAATATTGGTGTAATGCATTAAAATGAACGGCTTATAATGCCGGTGTTAGTCTGAATTCAATAATATCACCTAGCGCTTGTTGTATTTCCTCGAGAAGTAAATGCCGGGAATCATAGGGATCTTCCCAGTGTTGACAGATTAAGCGTCTTACCTTCGGTTGCGTTTGTGATTGAATATAGAATGATGTGCTCATTACTTCCGCCGTTGGGCCGCCGTTATTGCCAAACATGCCAATGCCAATACCGAATGCGGCCAGCTTGATTTGTTCCGCGGCAACGAATTGGAATTCAGTACTGACCTGGGTAATGACAAACTCTTCGGGTTGAATGATTTGCTCGGCGGGTGCCGGATTTTTCACCTCGAAACGGCAATTCGGATACCATTGATTAATAGCACGGTACTCCGTGAATTTGCCATATTGCATACGTACGCCGGCTTGATCCGGCGGTATGGTTAAATCCCGGTTTAACTTTAAAATCGCGCCTGGCTTCACGACCTGGTGCGCCATAGGACGGGCAGGCTGAAGTGTGCCGGCACACGCATGGATTAAGAAGCCAAGCAGGCACAGTAGTACATATTTCGTCATGATGCGCGTCTCCGGCAGGTGGAACAAATGATTGGCCTTATCGGTCATCCAGGCCCGATTCTAGGTAATTTCGAATTTTACTGCCTAACATATTTCTTGTAACCACTCATCGACGCAATTAATAGCGCCGCAATCTGACTAAAAACAATACTCCATATCTTCAGGACACCACAGCGGGTAACAGCGGTGACTGATTTCATGACGGGTGACAATAACCATGATACATGGAGTCGCAGGTCAATTTTGCATTGCGGCGCGGATGGGCCGGATGTTGCTCATCGAAAATATGGAAAAGATACTCGTTACAAATTCCTTAGGCTGATCTAACTCTCTGTATTTAATAGTTATTGTTTAGTGACGGGTTTGCTAAATTGTGGTCCGGCCGGCCTTTGGCTTTTTAATTAACTAATTAAAATTGCGGAACATTTTAAGCAAAAATACCGATTAAGAGTTTATTTCCGCAGCCGATAAAACCATTAAGACATGGTGTTAACGGCTACCTTATACCTGATATTACTTAATGTTAGATAACCGCTCCGACAATCCGCTGCACCGGCCCGAATTTTCCGTGCGCCGGTACTTTTCCGTTGCCTCGCTGGTTGGCATTATCATCGCCGCGCTGATATTCATGTATTTCCTGCGCCTGGCATCTATGCAGAATCTTGTTGATGGCGGGGAAAAGGAAAATATTGCGGTAACCCGTGCATTGGTGAATAACATATGGCCGGATTTTGCGCCGTTTCTCGACCAGGCATCCGCAATGGATGTGGCCGAACTGGTTGAACATGAAGTCTTCCGGAAAACCCATATGAATACATTGAAGAATGTTTTGGGTTTGCCGATTCTCAACATAAAGATTTTTGATCTGAACGGTAAAACAGTATTTTCCACCGATCAAACCGAATTAGGCGAACAAAAACCGGTTGACTATCCGTCGTATGCCGCCGCAAAAACGGGAGAAATCATTACCCTGATTTCTCTCAGGGACAAGTTTAACGCGATTCAGGGTGAGCTGACTAACCGCCGCATCGCATCCAGTTATCTACCGATTTATGATCCCAATGGCAGTAACGTTCGCGCTGTGTTTGAAGTCTATTACGATATCACTGAAAGTTATGACCAGATGGAACGCAACCTGATGATGGCATTTTCAGGTATCTTTATTATATTTGCCATTTTGTACCTGACACTGTTTTTTGTATCGAAGAAAGCGGATGATCTGATAAATCGTCAGGCGAAAGATCTCAAAGGCTACATGGCTAAAATTGAAGATCAAAACCAGATGCTGGAACAACGTGTCAGGGAACGCATGGTCGAATTAAAAAACACCGTCCAGGAGTTGGAAAAACATAAACTGAACCTCGAAGACCTGGTATCTGAACGGACACAGGAACTGACAACCGCCAAAAATGACGCTGTAAAAGCCAACGAAGCCAAAAGTATATTTCTGGCGAACATGAGTCATGAATTGAGAACACCCTTAAATGCGATTCTCGGATACGCCGAAATTATGCGTGAAGATTACATGGATGATGACCAGATAAATCAGGATCTGGGAAAGATCTATGTTGCAGGCAATCATTTGTTAAGGATTATCGATGACATTCTGGATATTTCCAAAATTGAATCCGGCAAGATGGAGACCTATTTCGAGCAAGTGAATATTTCTGAAGTCATCACCGAGGTGGTTAACAGCACCTCCAAGCTGGCGCAAATAAATAATAATGAATTAACCATAAACTTCGAGTCAGAGCCGGATTCCTTTGTTACCGATAGCACTAAATTCCGCCAAATATTATATAACCTGATAAATAACGCCAATAAGTTCACCAAGGATGGAAAAATTGTAGTTTCGGTGTCACACAACAACTTCGGTGAAGAGTCCTGGCTGAAAATCGTGGTGTCTGATACCGGCATCGGCATGGACCCGAAACAGATGGACAAGATTTTCCGCAGTTTTTCACAAGCCGATAGTTCGACAACACGCAAGTTTGGCGGGACGGGTTTGGGTTTGGCAATTTGCAAGGGATTGTGTGAACTGCTGGGAGGCATCATCTCGGTAGAGAGCAGGCCGGGCGTCGGTTCTTCCTTTATTGTCCGCTTGCCCGCGCATACCTTGGTAAAAGCCCAGCATCATGTGGCCGAAATCCTGGAGATTGGTCCTAAAGTCGATCCGGTGCAGGTGCGCTTTGGTAAAGAAGGTGAAGACGTTTACAAACGGCGGGAAAAAATCACGACCATTTTGGCGGTGGATGACGACGCGGAAGTGCGTGACTTGATGGAACGTTTCATGTCGCGCAAGGGGTTTTATATCCACACCGCCGCCAGTGCGGACGAAGGAATTGATCTGGCAAAAAAAATCAAACCGGATATCATAATTACGGACATTATGATGCCAATTAAAGACGGTATATCGTTTATCAAGGAAGTCAAAAAGACTCCGGAAATTGCGGCGATCCCGATTATTGTTCTGACCATCGCCGGTGAAAGGGAAACCTGTATGCGGCTGGGAGTCACGGCCTATCTCAACAAACCCGTCGATTGGAATGTTCTGCTCGATTTCATCCGCCAGACCTGCCGGCGCGCATACAAATCACAAAAGCAAGCCTCGGCATAGGTATAGCCGTCGATTTTTATCAGATTAGATCCGTCAGGATAATATCTTCAACTTTTACTGTTATTTACCCACCAAAAAGGAACTGTTATGCGAAAGGCCACCGCGCGCCATATTCTTGTGGAAACTCAATCCCAGTGTGAATCCATCAAATCCGAAATTGAAAACGGCGCTGATTTCGCCGCAATGGCGCAGGAACATTCCCTATGCCCATCCGGCGAGCAGGGTGGTGACCTCGGGGAGTTTTATCCTGGTCAAATGGTGGCGGAATTCGACAAGGTGGTGTTCAGCGCGGAAATGGGCAAGACTCATGGACCGGTAAAGACGCAGTTTGGTTATCACCTCATTGAAATTACCAGCCGCAGTGATTGACCGGCAGGATTGAGTTGGGGAAGATGTATTCAAATCGTAATTGGTTTTAACGCGGACCTATAAAGTTTTTCAAGATTGATTTTTTCTCTCCATCCTCAAACTATTTTTATTTGCTGTAGTGTGAACTCAAATGTCACAATACCGGCGGTTTTACCTGGTTAAGTTTATCGTAACCATTGAACAGATAATTAACTACAAATTAAGGGGATGGATCCATGAAGTTGATTCTTTTAGGCGCACCCGGCGCCGGCAAAGGCACCGCCGCAAAAATGCTGACCGGGCTTGATGGTTCTGTGCAGATTTCCACGGGCGATATCTTGCGTGGCGCGGTGCAGGCGCAATCCGATCTCGGCAAACAGGCGGAAGCTTATATGAAGCGCGGTGACCTGGTGCCTGACGAATTAATTATGGGCATCATGGAGAAACGCCTACAGGAGCCGGATTGCGCAAAAGGATTTTTGCTGGATGGTTTTCCCCGGACCATACCCCAGGCGGAAGCGTTGAAGAAATTGCTGGCCAAACTGGGAATGAAGCTTGATCTGGCGGTGAATATCGATGTGCCGCGCAATGTGATTCTGGACCGGTTGACCACACGCCGCACCTGTTCCAACGCAGCGTGTCAGGCGATATACAACGTAAAAAGCAATCCGCCCAAACGTGAAGGTATCTGCGACAAATGCGGCAGTCCGGTTATTCAGCGCGAAGATGAAACCGAAGCGGCGATCAGTCATCGCCTTGAAACGTACAACGAAAAGACCGCGCCATTGATTGGTTTTTATAGAAAAGAAGGCTTGCTGCTCACGGTCAACGCGACTTCCAGCGAAGCGGTTGTTGATGCTATCAAGGATAAACTCGCGCTTTAAATGTTCAAACGGAACTGCGCGCTGCGAGCCCGTCCGTTCTCTTTCCGGTCAGAATCGAATGGTGTATTCGGCATGAAACAGCCTGTCATTGGTTTTCATCAAGATAAGAACGGAGATTGGGCGGCGCGCACGGCCTTTGGGCGCGATCAGCATGTGAGGCATATTCCGTTCTGGTAAAACAGGCCATGGGTAGCAAAACCCGATTCCCGGGCGCGATATTTGGGTGAAATTCTGGAATGCGTGAAGTGTAATATAAACGCGCCGCGTGACGGGGGAGGTTCGGAGACATCGCTGGGCGCTGGTTAACGATCAGGATTCAGGCCCATGTTGAGAATTTTTTGAATCAGTTTCTCGTAGCTCAATCCGGCTTTTTCCGCGGAATAGGCAACCTCATCATCCCGGGCAATCGCAGCGTTGGGATTGGCTTCAAGCACATAGATTGTTCCATCGTCCGTCAAGCGCAAGTCCAGGCGCGCATAACTTGAAATATCCAGGATACGGTAAATGCGTTTTGCCAGTTTCGGAAGGGTGTCTGTGACTTTGACGGGAAGATTTCTCGCGAATTGGTAGCCGATTCCCCAGCGGTCACGGTATTTTTGATTCCACTTCACATTGTATGTGGCAATGCGGTGAATATTGTCGTCAGCATTATCGAACACCAGTTCGCGGGTGGGGAATACCTGCAAGCGTTTGTTTCCCATCACCGTCACATATAACTCCCTGCCTTCGATGTATTGTTCCGCGATGGCGTCGCCATCCAGCATGCTAAACAACTGTTCGGCGCGCTGCCGGAGTTCGTCGGGTGTGAATACCAATGACGCCTGCGAGATACCCACTGAACCCTGTTCAATCGTGGATTTGACTATCATGGGATAGGGAAATCTGGCGATATGGGCAAGGTTGATTTTTTTACTTCGCGGCAATGTATAGAAGTTGGGAACCCGTATACGATGATATGTGAGTAGTTGTTTGGAGAGTGATTTGTCGCTGGCGAGCAGCAGGCCGCGGGGATTGCAGCCGGTATAAGGAATTCCGATCATGTCAAGATAACTCACAACATAATAGGCAAGAGCGCCGTTTTCCGCGAATGCTTCCATGAGATTGAAAACGATGTCTGGCTGCCAGTCTTCGATGGTTTTTCTCACCGGTGTGATATCATCATATAAACCAACGATATTGACTTCGTGCCCGAGCTTGAACAAAGCTTCCCTGATGTCAAACTCGGTACGGTACGATTCAATGCGGGGATCATTGCGGTTTTTTAGATCATCCGGAGGAATCATGTATGCATGGGTCAGCACCATGACGCGTAATTTTTTCATCGTGTTATATTAAAACCTCCACTGTGCAATTTGCTCATGACAAGCATGGTTAAACAGGATGTTATTTCCGGGAACATGTTTTTGTGATTTTTGCCGGCGCGTAAATCCAGTTCATCACAGCGTTTAATCATATCGTGAAGAACTTCATTAATCCGGTATTTGTATTCGCCGGTCCAGCGCTGCACTATTTCCATGAGGGGGTTCTGGACGCCGCGGATATAATGCGACGCTTTCACGGCTCTTGGCGCTTCATCACTGGTTTCAAACAAACGTTGCAAGTCAATATCAAAAAATACCGCGTGGTCGATTCCGTAGCGCCGCATCTTATCGTCATAATATTCGCGCAGCGTGGCGCGAATTCTATTAACAGGATGGTCTGTTCTTTTATTGCGGATTGCCGGCTGTTTCTGGCGTATTTCGTTCATCAGGTGATCGACATAGCGCAGTTTTTTCAAAGCAGGCCAGTCCGCGTAGCGATGCGGCCAGTCGGAATTGGGCGTAAGCCAAACCGCGAAGGTTTCCGCCCAGTCTTCATGTGGATGGCTTTGGGCATACCAGCCGGGCAGGTTGATGACGTAACGTTTGCTATAGGGCTTGGGTGAATAAGCGTCGTGATACGTTGAATTCGGATTGCCAAAAATATTTCTCCAGTCTTTGCGTTCAACCAGACGGTATGCGTTTGCGATTGCGTGAGCGGTTTCATGGCGGAGCAGTTTCATGCACCAGCGGTAATCGGCACCTTCCACTTCCATGATAAATTCACGTTCCAGTTTTTGCAGGCGGGGATGCGCCAGGTAAAACGGTATTGAAATTCCGGGAACGTGATCCGGACAAAACCATTCATCGGAAAGCCAGAAATGCGGCCGGAATTGCAGGCCCTGTTTGTCCAGTTCCTTATAGAGGCGATTGATGCGCCGCATGACGGGAGTGTCTTCCAGCGTCAACCCCAGATCACAGATTCGCACATCGAGAAGCCGTTCCCTTGGCAGACGCGCCCAGGGAAATTTATGATTGGATTTTTTCAGTTGCTTTCGGGCTGGCATTTCATATTGTTGACGATAATGGATATCCGACGAAGCATTCAATTACGAAGTTTAACACACTTTGTTCGTGGGGCATGTTGGTTTACAAAAGCCGTTTACAAAGGTCACGCACCGCGCCATATCCCTGTGCACTTTTGCAGTAAATGATACCGGGCGTGCTACAATTCAGATATCTTTAAAATTGTATTAGAAACCGGGCTAATTTCAACGCATTATGCTGTCGCTTAACGCACGTGTCCTGATTGCCGCTTCCGCAATACTGGCCGCCTTTTTTAGTCTCGCGGGATTCACTCTGGACCGGGCCTACCGGCTGAGTTCGCAAGAAGCGCTGATCAAGCGTCTGGAAGTCCAGGTCTATGCATTGATCGCGCTTGCCGCGATTGATGACGCCGGCAATGTATATATGCCGGATGCCTACACCGAAACAAGTTTCCTGAATTATTCACCGGATACCTATGCCAGAATCTCGGATCCGGACGGACGCATTGTCTGGAGTTCTCCCACGCCGGTCGGTATCAATCTTCCGTACAAGGTTCGTTTGACCCGGAACCAAACCGATTTTTCCTACGCTACAGTCAACCAGAATTTTTCGGTGGCAATCTATAGTCACGGTATCGCATGGCATGATCAGGCTCATAAGGTCTATACCTTCAGCGTCGCGGAAAAACTCGACGATTTTAACCGGCAAGTAACGCTTTACCGCCGCAACCTGTGGGGATTGCTCGGCGGTGTCGCACTGTTGTTACTGGTAGTGCAGGGCGCAATAATCAGGTGGGGATTGGCTCCCCTGGACAGGGTTTCGGGTGAATTGGTCGCAATTGAGGCTGGCCGCAAGCAACGCTTAAGCGAAAATTATCCTGGTGAATTGAAAGGATTAACGGATAATGTCAACGCCCTGCTGGGCCATCAGCAGGATCATCTCGAGCGTTATCGCCACACCCTGGGTGATCTTGCTCATAGTTTGAAAACGCCATTGGCCGTACTGCAAAGTACCCTTGACGAAAAAATGATTGAACCGTCTTCAGCCAGGGTGATACAGGAACAGCTGGACCGTATTACACAAATTTCGGAGTATCAGTTACAACGGGCGGCAACTGCCGGACAAAGCCCGCTAATTGCGCCCGTGGATATTGACCAGACGATACAGAAAGTTGTTAACAGTCTTTCCAAGGTATATGCCGATAAAAATGTAAAAGCGGAACTGGATATCGACAAGGGTATTGTCTTTCACGGTGACGAAGGTGATCTGATGGAAGTCATGGGAAATCTTACCGACAATGCTTTCAAATATTGTCGCCAACGCGTGAGAATTACGGCGAAAATGCATCTGCACGACCGGAAGAATTTACAGGGCTTGCTGTTTTCCGTAGAAGATGACGGGCCGGGTGTGCCTGATGAAATGGTTAAACATGTAGTGCAGCGTGGTGTAAGGGTGGATCAGGGAATTAGCGGCCACGGAATAGGGCTGTCGGTTGTGCAGGATATCGCGCAAATCTATGGAGGGGAATTGAATATCAGCAGCGGTGCGATGGGTGGAGCACTGGTAAGCGTGTGGTTGCCCGAGAAACGCTGATAATCAGTTTGCGTTCATAAATATTTATGTAGAACGTGTAGAAAGATTGCAAACAGAATGCCGAAAAAGCCGGTAATTACCGGCTTCCTGGTCAAACTACTAATAGATTTATATTCTGCAAAAAAATCTGCGATCTATTCCTGCCAAACGGAGTGTTCCGGCGATTTATTCAGTCAACAAAACCACTGCCTAACCGCGGCACACCGGATATGAATCAATTGCTAATCAATTCTTGTTTGTTCGTCAGGACGGTCCTGATTGAGAGGATGGTCTTCATCGTAGATCTGGATAACGAGGATAGTCATTAACACAATGGCCAATGCGGTGACTCCCCCAACCATGTACGTTAAAACGTTTAGTAATGTCTCAAGCTCCATGTTTTCTCCTCAGTGACCGGTCTACTGCCGGACTTTATTGGCTCTCTTTAATGACGATGATAAAGTGCAGCAATCATATTGCTACAATCGCGTGCCGAATTTCAAGTATTTAGATGGAAAGTATATTGCAATTCATTATGGATTTATCGGGCAATATGGCCAAGATGCCCATTTGCTGCAGCGGTTGCAAATTCCACGGAGTTTAGTACTTGTTCGTTCCCCATGCCACCGAGCACATAAACGAAATTACCGAATACCGTTGTTGCCGCTGCGCTGCGGGGGATATTCAACGCTGTGGTAGTTCGCCACTCTCCGACGTGACCGGAT
>JAKEGK010000083.1 GCA_022627515.1 Gammaproteobacteria bacterium | reverse complement strand
GGTACATGAACCCAAGGGTATTTTTTTCCGAGAGATCCTTGGAGATAAAAAAGCTCGGGCTCGTTACATCCAGGCCTCCGGAATCCGAGAAATAGGAATAAAACAATTCCAATTTGTCGTCCGCAAAGGTGGACGAGATACCAATCAATATGCCAAATAAAAACGTGCCGATACTGAATAAACCACGCTTTCGATTTGCGGCTGTTTTCAGGAATGCAAACTGGTGGACGCGTTTCATATTGGAAAGTCAAATCCAATTGCTATTTGATTATGTTGTTGTTATGTATTGTTATGTGTTGTTATCGCGAATTCAGGTGGTTCCGGCGCAGACAAACCAATCGTCTGCGCCAGAAACCGATTTAGCTTTGAGTTAATAAGCCTGGTACTAGTGGTCGTGTCCGCCACCACCGGTGCCAGGATCAACTCCCGTTATCTCGCTGGCTGGAACGACCAGGATATTGCCGGGTTCATGACCCGCGGTATGCATTTCCGCAACGACCAGCTCTGACATGGCATCGATGATTGATATCAAGTAACATCCCGGGCCGTGTTGATCGTGAGTTGCGCCGCAATCGCCGCCATTGGGATAGTAAGCAAACATGTTATCGTGCGACAACCTTCCATTGCGGTGGTCTGGTCCTGCATATACGTCGATATAACGTGGATCTGAGCCTTCTCCAGTCTCGAGATTTAAATCGATCACGGCGATTTGCGTGGTTATCTCGTTGTCCGACGCGGTGGTTTGACGGCTGGGGATGAATACTTTCACATGGTCCATGATCATGTCGCCATCCATATCCATTTCCGAGATATTAAAGCTGCTGGCTGACAGATTGCCGAGTGGAATAACATCAGTAACCGTATCTTCATTTTGCGCGTCGACAATTGATAGGTACCCGATTTCATTCACATAACCGACGGTCATCACCCAGCGGCCGTCATGGCTGACTTTAACATAGCCCGCCGCTGGAATCTGGTTCATCCCCATATCCATCCCGGCATCGATCGTGCTATGAGTTAAAGCGGCTGAAGTGGCATCAATGATGGAAAGGCCGATATCAACACCGGGAGTGACACCGGTGTAGATGTGACCGCTCAGCGGCGAGAAACCCATGCCGTGCAAAGTATTTGTGCCACTGCTGAGGTCCACAGTCGTGAGCACCTGGAGGAAAGTCGGTGACAATGGATCATTGTCGATAACTGATATGGATTCATCGGATAGATTATGTGTGGCGAACAAATTCAGCGCCTGGGTTCCGTTCACAACAGGATAGGAGAAGGCACTCTTCTTGTGACCGTTTCCGACAACGATCTCTTCAAAATGCAGATATTCGGCGTCCATTGGATCGATATTGATACGAAAAACTGAATCAGCAGTACCTGGTTCTGCGGTTTCGCCATCGTTATTCATCCATAAATGGTGGCCATCGGGGTCCATATAAGTATGAACAAAACGGGAAGTGGTGGGGCCGCCGCCTGCGGCAGTTGTGAGGGTGGTTGGCATTGATCTTATTTCTGGCAGCATGGTAGTAAGGTTTACTATAAACAAACCTCCACCGATAAATTCATCGCTATCGTTAGTCAATCCCTCACTAATAACCACGAATAACCTGCCATGCGCGAGATGAATTTCCCCTAACGTTAAAATACCTTCACTTAAGTTCAAGGGGTGAAAGTTGGTTATATCAGTAATCGTGTTGTCTTCGTTATGCGTCGCAACAGTAACGTAACCCTCGTGATCAGTGGCGAAAATATAGTTTAAAACCGCTGCCGGGGTTGTTGCAGGATTGCTGCCACCGTCATCGCCGCCACTGCTGCAACCGCTTAATGCCAGTGCGGAAAGCAATCCGCAAGCCGCTAATTGATTCAATTTCTTTTTCATCACATCATGCCCCTTCTATTTGCTGTATGTTTATTTACAGTTGCAATTTTCCAACAATAAAAGTAACCAGACACGGATGTATTAAAATATCCGCTGTTGTTGACTGTTAACTTCTATTGCTTACCCCCAGATGGTTTTTATTACTATTCACTTTATTGCTATTCACTATTGTTCGCATCCGCATCCCCCGCCGCCAACCGGCATGCCAACCATGCCTCCCGACAGGGCTCGATGCATATGCTGTTCATAAATCGTGGAAAGCACGCCTTCATTTAATTCCATGATCGGATCGGCGAGGTATTCCCGTTCAAACGGTTTCACGTTGGCGCAATTGCTCAGCAGTAGCGGCATTGTCACCGCAATCGTTAAAAATTTAAGAAGTCTAATGGTCATAAAAAAGAAGGATTAATTTACTCTGCCAACAAAGCGGTGATACTGGTTTCAATTAACTCTTTCTTGCGGTCCGAAAAACCGTAAACTATTTCCCGGATAACGCCGTTTTTGTCGACAATAAATGAACTGGGCATGCCGGTAGCCTTGTAAGTGTTGATTACTTCCATTTGCGGATCCAAGGCGACGGTGTAATTAATCTGGAATGTTTTAACGAAGGTATCGGCGTTCTGTTTTTCCTGATCGATGTTAATGCCAACGATATTGAATCCCTGGTCCTTGTATTTATCGTAAATCTTTATCAATTCCGGAATTTCCTTGCGGCAGGGTTTGCACCAGCTCGCCCAGAAATTGACAATGACCGGTTTTCCTTTCAAAGAAGAAAGGGACACTGATTCGCTTGTGTTCGTAAGAATGGGGAGGGAAAAATCAGGCGCGGGTGAATTTTTATCAGCCGCGATGGCATATTGACTGTGCGCGAATCCTATCGCTGCCAGTAATGCCAATATTATAGTAACCGTTGCAAAATGAAGTGTGTTTTGAATCCCCGCGGATTCCGCCCCGTGATTTTTATACATAGCCGCTTATGGATTATTTTGTTGTCGTTTTTTGAGTCTCTATTACCAACGACTCCGCCCTGGTTACAACCTGTCTGGCTTTTTAGCAGCTAACGTGCCATTATTGAGGGAAATAAATTGTATAATCTAATCAATAAGTAGCACTTTAAATTAGAGCAAGTATAAAACCATGTTTCCTATAAGTGTGTGAAATGACACAGTTCACTGTGTGATTTCACCTAGGAAACCAGAGTTAAGTATTGAAACACCCTATATACAGTCACACCTGAAGTACCGCCCGGACAGGATTGACGTTACCATTATTTCCTGGAACAAATAGCATCGGAACACAGAGACTTAGAACAAACATTATTGGTACAAAGATTATTGGAACAATAACAAAAGAGAGTAAGGGAAGCGAAATGGAATTAACACTCTATCAAATAGACGCCTTTGCCAGTAAAGCCTTTGAGGGGAATCCCGCGGCGGTTTGCCCATTGGAACAATGGTTGCCAGACGACCTCATGCAACGCATCGCCATGGAAAATAACTTGTCGGAAACGGCGTTTTTTGTCAGAACCGGTGAGGGCTATCACATCCGGTGGTTTACACCAACCAGGGAAGTGGATTTATGCGGGCACGCCACGTTGGCGAGCGCTTACGTGATTTTTAAATTGCTCGATTACGCTGGACAAACGCTCGTGTTCCAGTCGAAAAGCGGCGTACTAACCGTGCAGAAAAAAAATGATTGGCTGGAAATGGATTTTCCTTCGCAGCCGCCTGAAGAGTGTGTGATTCCTCCACAGATTATAGAGGCGTTTGATGTCCGCCCGGTCCGGTGTTTGAAACGGGAAGATTACATTGTTGTATTGCAGAACGAGAAAGATGTATTGTCAGCTAATCCCGATTTTACAACACTGAGCAAGCTTGATCGGCGGGGAGTTGCGATAACCGCAACATCCACCCAATATGATTTTGTGGTTCGTTTTTTTGCTCCCAAATTCGGAATCAACGAAGACCCGATAACTGGTTCCGCATTCACCCAGCTTATCCCTTACTGGGCGAAGGTTTTAGGTAAGACGGAATTAAAAGCAAAACAGGTATCAAAACGGGGTGGTGAGGTCTGGTGTGGTCTGGCGGGCAGCCGCGTAAAAATCCGGGGCAAAGCCGTAACCTATCTGAGCGGCGCCATTGAACTGGAACCATGATAAATCTATTTCACTGGTAAATAAATGTTTGTGCTTGGCCACAAAGATACAAGGCTGTGCTTTTATACATTGATTAACGCAGGTTGCGCAAACGGCTCATTACACATATTACGCAACTGTCTATTTCTACTTTGTTACTTTAATTTAATTTAATGAACAATCCCGCACGGGAAGCGGAGGCGTCTGGCAAGACACGCCGTAAATACCTCCGTTCTTGTTTAGAAAAGAATGCTCGATGGCGGCGTACCCGAAGGGCACTCGTGACCTTTAGGTTATAAATCCCTGCCGCCAACGGTCTTGCCAGACGCCTCCGCTTCCCGTGCTGTGCACCACGCGGCTATTTAATGTAACAAAGTAGAACTGTTGTATATACATATATAAGTACATGTTCTGATGAGTGGATAAGCACGATTTTGGTATTGACTGTAAAAAGGCGGTGAATCAATGGGACAACGATATTCTGAAATTACCGATAAACTAAGTCAGTTTATCGGGAAGCAAAAAATATTCTTCGTGGGCACGGCAGCGGCCGGCGGCAGAATCAATATTTCCCCTAAGGGAATGGATTCATTGCGGGTTCTGGATAAAAACCGGGTGGTGTGGTTGAACGTAACCGGAAGTGGAAACGAAACTGCGGCGCATGTCCTGGAATTTCCCCGCATGACCATCATGTTCGCCGCGTT
Source organism: Gammaproteobacteria bacterium (assembly GCA_022627515.1). Taxonomy (GTDB): domain Bacteria; phylum Pseudomonadota; class Gammaproteobacteria; order SZUA-152; family SZUA-152; genus JAKEGK01. The sequence continues at coordinate 8,333 of JAKEGK010000083.1, read as the reverse complement.
TGAAGGTGATCCTATGATTTTGCGTGTTTATGGCAATGCCAAGGCAGTCCATAGAAATGACGTCGCGTGGAATGAGTTGTACTCATTGTTCAATCCGCTCCCCGGAGCGCGGCAAATATTCGATGTGACAGTTGATCTGGTGCAAACCTCCTGTGGTATGGGCGTGCCATTTTTCGAATACACCGGAGAAAGAGAACAATTGAATCAATGGGCGGTAAAGAAGGGTGCGGAAGGCATTAAAACTTACTGGAAAGAAAAGAATCAAACCAGTCTGGATGGTAAACCAACGCATATCGCGGAAAAAAATCTCTGACACGAATGGCGCTTACTTAAGAAATCAAACAAGTTAAATCTTGATCACCAGCAGCAGTTGCTAGGCGCAATGAAAAAATACGCTGTAAATACGTCCTTGTAGCTCGATGGCGGCATCCCTGCCGCCAACGATTTTTTCATTGCGCCTAGCAACTGCTGCTTGATGCGGTATCCGGTTTTGAGGATATTTGTATGCCGGACGGATTAAGTAAGTGCCATTCATCTTTGACACCATTGCTGTCTCACCCGCTTTTCAATGCCAAAGATACGGCGGCATTAGAGCGTCACTGATCCGCGTTATATTTTGTGGGACAGCAGTGATTTGACACATTACTTTAATTGAACGCAGACTGGCATGCAGCAACAGTGAATTGTGAACCAGAGAATATTGACCGCAACATGGATTATGCGAAATCGTTGAAAAAAAAACGCGGCAACTGAAGGAGCACAACTTGCGTTGCTTCCCGGATTACTGGGGTGGATATGTGCAGACAGAAGAAATAGGGAACCCGGTTAATAACAGGGGATGACAGTTACTGGCGTAAAACTGAATCTGGAGAATGAAAACGAAACGTTTTTTACCGCCAAATTATTTATTCTTTTCGATTGCAATGATGGCGTTGCTTCACTTGCTTTTACTGGTTTCACAAATCGTATCTTTTCCATGGAATTTGCTCGGACTAGTCCCGTTAGTGGGGGGGATCACGCTTAACCTGGTGGCCGATGCGGCATTCAAAAAAGTACGCACGACGGTTAAACCATTCGAAAAACCGTCAGCGTTGATTACCAGCGGGGTGTTCCGGATAAGCCGTCATCCCATGTATCTGGGAATGGCGCTCATATTGCTTGGTATCGCCATCCTCATGGGATCTTTGTTCCCTTTGTCAGTTGTTGCTGTTTTCTGTATTTTGATGGAGCTGGTTTTTGTGAGAATGGAAGAGAGAATGCTTGAAGAACAGTTTGGCCCGGCATGGATCGCTTACAAGCAGAAAATTAGAAAGTGGATCTAGCGTTTGGTTGTTGAGAACGCTGGTCATTGCAAAAATACACAAGAACGCACAGGAATACACAGGAACACACCATGACCGAAGCAAGCCCCTCCGGACTTCACCGCTGTTAATTCCCGCGATAGCCCAGCTGTTCTGATATTTCACGCGCGCCTTGCACGATATTATTCACCCATTCGGACCGGCGCCGATCAATGGGCGCTGATACGGACAAACCGGCGACAATGTTGTCGCTGCCATCGTAGATCAGTGCGCCGATACAGCCGACGCCAATCTCGGCCTCTTCGTTATCAAAAGCATAGCCTTGCGCGCGGATTTTTTTTGCTTCCTTCAGCAGCCGGGGCAGGCTGTTAATGGTATTGCGTGTGTAAGCGGGCAGATTGGTGCGCACCGCGTAACCTTCGCATTCCGCTTCGCCGGACATGGCCAGCATCAGTTTACCTACGGCGGTAACATGCAAAGGCGCGCGGCTGCCTATTAATTGCTGCACATGCATCATGCGGTTGGGTGTCGCCTTCTCGATATAAACCACTTCATCGCCTTCCCGTATCGTCAGATTAATACTTTCTTCCAGTTCATCACGCAGCCGCGCCATCACAGGCAGGGCGATCTGGCGCACATCTGATTGCGCGCGCACGCGGCTTCCCAGACGCAACAGTTTGCGGCCGAGCTGGTATTTTCCAGCGGCATCGCGTTCCACAAATCCATTGGTCACCATGGCGTCAAGGATGCGAAAGGCGGTGGAACTGTGCAATCCCGTTTCGGCGGCGAGCACTTTGAGGCTGACGGATTCCGGATAACGGGCAATCGCATCCAGTAGCGACGACATGCGGTCAATGACCTGAATGGCACTTTTTTCTGGCATGACTAAAGTAATTTCACAATATGAAAACGGTTTCTTATTATGACAGTGTGCATTTAAGGAAACAACTAAATCAATGACTTAAACTCGGTTAATTTATTATCTTGGCTTAATATTTCATATTGTGAAAATATTGTTGCTTTATGAAATATTCAATGCGGCCTAAGGTTGGCAACAACGGATTTCGACGAATGATTTTAGCCGTCAGCGCCACACCCGTGGCTTTGAACCCGATGTTAACCAGGAGTTGCAGTATATGAGCATCCCAGAGCAGGAAATAAAAAATGACACGATTCCGGACTTTGCCCAAGGCATCAGATACTTTACCGATGACTCCCATGAAATGAAAAAATTTGGCCAGGCGGCGGTGATCGGCGCAGGACAGAGCGCCATCACAGAAGTTAATGATGCTGCGGTTTATCAAACCCTGCTCGCCGCTGATGCCTTGCGCTACCTGACATTGCAGGTGTGCAGCAGCAAGGAATCCGGTCATCCGGGTGGATTTGCCAGCAGCGCCGAAGCTTATGCCGCGTTGGTCATGCTGGGGCACACCAACATTGTTACTGAAGTTGGGCATCACGCGCCCGGATTTTACAGCGCCATGTTCCTGGATGGTTCACTGGAAGAAATGGGAATCTATTCCGTGGAAGATATGATGGCGCGTTTTCGTGAACGTCATGGTCTGCTCGGACACTTGTCCGGCGCCATTCCCGGTTTGCTGGCGCCCGCGGGTCCGTTGGGTCAAGGTCAGCATTTTGCAATGGCGGGCGCGTATTTACATCCGGACAAACTGTTTCCGTTTACCCTCGGCGACGGTGGCATGGGCGAGCCTTATGTGCTTTCTTCCATGATGCATTTCCATACGGCGTATCCTAAGTGCACCAACTTTTTGCCGGTCCTGGTATGGAATGGTTACAGCCAGGAACATCATTCCATGGTTTCCATTAAGACCAACGGCCAGATGACGGCTTATTGGAAAGGGCACGGATTTGAAAACATCATTCTGGTGGACGCCAAGGAATTTGACGGCGCCAGTCAACCAGGTGACTATGTTGACAGTACCGCGTTTGCGTTGCCCGGACGCCTGGCATTTACGCGCGCGGTGCTGGAACAAGTGAAATACGCGGCGGATGCCGCCATGAACGGACAGTTGACTGTGTTTATCATCAAGCAACTGAAGGGCGCCGGTGTGCATGCCGCGGGCGCCAAATCCCATAACCTGTATCCGGGTGACAATTTCGGCAAAGCCAATATCGCGCAGGCGTTGCAAAAACGCGCCTTGCCGCCGCGCGCGTGGCAACTGGTGCGCGATAACTTCGAACGTGCCGGCGGCGGACCCGCTGTTAAAACCGTGGTGACTGAATTTGAACTTGCATTGCCGGAACTTGGCGAACTGCCGAAGCAAACATTTCCCATTGGAGAAAAAGCGGTTCCCTCTACCGCAATGGGGGCCCTGGTGGGTGAAGTGGGTAAACGTGATCCGCGATTTGTTGTGACTAATGCCGATGGTAATGAAGCTTCCGGAATGAAGAACGTAAATGAAGCATTAAAGATCCGGCATCCCACCGCTGATGCGTTATATAACCAGGCGCCCGAAGGACGGGTGTATGAACCCTTAAGCGAAGACGCCTGTGCCGGTTTTGCCGCGGGTTTGGCGTTGTTTGGTTCGCGCGCTTTGTGGTTGTCGTACGAAAGTTTTGTCATTAACGGCATGCCCATCGTTCAGACGGTCACCCAGGCCATGGCGGAACTGCGCCGCAAGACGCCATCGATTGTCATGATGTTTACCGCAGGCGCCCTGGAACAGGGACGCAACGGCTGGACGCACCAGCGCCCGGAAATCGAAAACTACATGGCTGCGATGATGCGCAACGGGAATTTTTATTCCTTGTTTCCGTGTGATGCCAACATGATTCAGGTAGCTTATGAATGGGCTGTCAATACTTTCAATAAAGGCATTGCGATCATCGCCTCAAAGAGTGCGCTGCCGGTTTACACCACCATGGATCAGGCAAGGCGGGCGGTCGAAGACGGCGCTATCATACTGTATGAAAGCAGCGGTTATGCAAGCGACAGAAACAATAACCGCTCAGTGGTATTCGCGGTGACCGGCGATATGGTGTTATTGCCGGTGTTTGAAGCCAGAACCGGACTGGAGCAACAGGGTTATAAGGTGCGTATTGTAAGCGTTGTTAATCCACGCCGCCTGTATCGTCCGCTGGATGTGGCCTGGAATACTGTTTCCCAATCCGATGGTAAATTCATGAGCGATGCCGATTTTGACGCCATGTTTGATGCCAGCATCATGATCGCTGTTACAGGTGGCGCCACAGGTTCATTGGAACCGGTCATGTTGCGCAGCCGCGCCGCGCTGCGTGACGTGATGGGATGGAAGCGCGGTGACACCACGGCCTCACCACAGGAAATCATGGCCTTCAATGGCCTGACCAGCAGCGGGATTATTGACAGGGTTAAGCAGTTATCCCGGGCGTAATAGCAATGATGAGATCAACCATGGCCAGCAAGATTGAAACCAAAATCATCGTTATTGATGATGATCCTACCGGTTCGCAAACCGTGCACAGCTGTTTACTGTTGACCCGTTGGGATGTGGAAACACTCATTTATGCTTTGCAGGATGAATCGCCTTTGTTTTTTATTCTGTCGAACACGCGCAGTATGGACGCTGCGCGGGCGGCCAGTGTCACGCGTGAGATATGTGTCAGTCTCAGGGGTGCGCTCGATGAATTAAATAATCAGGGCTGGAAAATTACTCCCATTGTGGTGAGCCGTTCCGATTCCACCTTGCGGGGGCATTATCCCGTGGAAACGGACATCATTGCGCAAGAGCTGGGTCCCTTTGACGCGCATTTTATGATTCCCGCGTTTTTCGAGGCAGGCCGCTTTACCCGCGGCAACATTCACTATTTGCTGGCCGATGGCAAGCCTGTGCCGGTACATGAAACCGAGTTTGCAGGGGATTCCGTGTTTGGCTTCAGCACTTCCTGCATGCCGGACTATGTGGAGGAAAAAACCCGGGGCCGCATCAAGGCGGCGCAGGTGCAATGTTTTACGTTAGATGAAGTGCGTGGTAACTGCCGTCACCGTTTACGCCAACTGTCAGGCAATGTCTGTTGCGTGGTGAATTGCGAAACACTGGATGATTTGAATCATTTCGCCGGTCAATTGCATGCCGCTATGCAGGAAGGCAAGCGCTTTTTCTTCCGCAGCGCGGCCAGTCTGTTGACCGCGTTGGCCAGGCTGCCCGCGCAACCGGTCAAAGCGGAAGATATGGGCTGTTATGTGCGCGATCAAAAACCCGGTGTAATCGTGATAGGTTCTCATATTGCCAAAACGTCGGCACAACTGGCGCATTTACAACAGCACACCGGTGTGCAATCTATTCTTGTAAACGTGGAGCGCCTGAATGTCAGCGCATCGCACTGGGCGGAATTAGCGGCGCCGTATGTAAACAGTATTGTCCGGCAAATCGATGCCGCGCATGCGCACGGTAAAACAGTTGTGATTTATACGTCACGTGCTGAACTCAAGTTTCCCACGCAGGCGGAACGGCTTGCGTTTGGCGAGCGAGTGTCAGCGTTTCTAATGGAAATCGTGCAACGTCTTCCCAGGACCATTGGATTTTTGATCAGTAAAGGTGGCATTACGTCCAATGATGTTTTAAGCGCCGGCCTTGATCTCCGGCAATCGCGCGTACTCGGCCAAATCATCACAGGCTGTTCGGTAATTCGTTGTCCGGCAAATCATGGGCTTTTCCCCAATTTGCCTGTGGTGATTTTCCCCGGTAATGTGGGGGATGAAACTGCATTGGTAAAAGCGTATAACATCCTTAGCGCCGGTTCGGTGCAAAACACCGGCTATCAAACCGCATGACCGGTAAAACCTCATAGCGCGGCTCAAACGATCAGTCAATACAGAAAGGCAGCAACGTGGGTGTGGCTATCGTGTGGTATCGGTGATGCAAGGTGGATCAATGAAAGTTGCTTACATATTTTCGACTCAAAGTCATACCGTATCTTACAAATTTGGTAAAATGATTCTTCCCCGGTTCGAGGAAGAAGCGCATGTCGTGGATGTTACCGGCACGAGCCCTGAAGCGGGCATTGACGCCGTCATGCTGGCAGCCAGGCTTTGCCGGGATCGAAAATCAGCGGGAGAGACGCTTGCCCGCTACATAATCCGAAGATGTTAATCAATGAAGACGCTCTGCCACCGGCGGTGGCTTATCTTGCCCAGGCTACCCTGGATTTGCTTGCGGATTTCTGCGGAAAAACAATAGATTGACAGGCCATTGCGGGCGTGATTTCAGCAGGCCGGAAGCAATGAAGGCTATCTCCCGCTATTCTCTCTCCAAAAAGCAATATAACATCTATAATAAAACGAAATGCAGCGGGGAAAATCATGAAGTTTACCATTGCGATTGAGCCAGACACAGGCTGGGGTAATGTTACTGTCAGTGGGGATATCCAGGCGGATGGACTGCGCGAACTCATGACCGCAGCCTGGAATGACTCTGACTATTGCAACGTTGACAAGACTAAATTTAATTTACTGAATGCAAAAACTTCCTTGTATCTTACCGATCTAATGGAACTTACCCAATGGATGTCGGAAAACAAACGGGGACGCGGCGCAAAAACCATTGCCATTATCGCATCTAATGACCTTATGTTCGGCGTAAGCCGTATGTTCCATGCATTACAGGGAGAATACGGATACACGGTCAATGTTTTTCGCACCGAGAATGAGGCCAATGCCTGGTTAAGCCAGCAAGGGAGAGTCAGCTTGTTTCAGGAAATGAAAACCGGCGGCGCATTGGCCGCGCAATAATAATAATAATAATAAACAAAACAGCAATTACTCTGAATACTGGCTATATGCGCCAGATGGCTTAATATGTAATATGTACCAGATTCCAGTTCAATGGAATGTGCCGCACGATGTTTGATGAATATAGAGGCACAGATGTAGAATTGCAGAGAACACTCGATTTGTTGTGGCTATTGTATCAACAGGGGTTGCAATGTCGTACAAATTAACCATTACCGAAAAACCTTCGTACCTCCACGCCGTTGTTACCGGTTCAAACACCAAAAAAACCGTGACGGATTATCTCGACGAATTACTGCAACAATGCATAAAACGTGGATGCTCCCGGCTGCTTATTGAAGAGCGGCTCAAGGGACGCCGTTTGGATATGGCGGATGTGTTCCAGATTGCAGATGAGAGCAGCGTAAAAGCGCACGGCCGTTTTGAAGCGATAGCCTTTGTCGACGTGAACGCCAGAGGGGATATGATGAAGTTCGCCGAGACGGTAGCTGTAAATCGCGGATTACCCGTTACGGTATTCCCGACTATCGCTGACGCCGAGAAGTGGCTGTTGGAAAAAGAGCGCGAAATCGTCTGATCGCGCGCTCTGCATCAGTACAAATACTGGTTCGATAGATTGCAATGTATCCCTCAGCATAATAAAACCAGATACACATTTGTTGCTTGTCAACTACTTGCCAATCTTGACACTTGCCAGTGTCTGCAATCTACCGAACCAGTTTCCTAAGCGGAACTAACGCGGAAGAATATTATCACCTTTGCCCATTTTCGGGTCGGCGTCAGGCGTATTCATTAACACGGTAATCGCGCCGCGCATGGCCGCGCCCATCGTATGATCGACGATGGCGTTGTTGGTCGGGCGGTCCTTGGGCGACACGATGTCCAGTGTCACGGCCTCGGAAACACCCATTTGATAGGTCGCCATGCCATATATGATGTTTTTGGGATTGCCGTTGGGATAGACGCGTTCCCAAATGCCGGCGATGGGATGAATCGCCGCCGGCAGGTTGACGTTGGCGTTGACATAGTAGATGCGCACCAGCTCACCCGGCTTGGATTGCAGCGCCAGGCTGCCGTTAGGGTCATGCACCGGATCGTAGTGGAAGATCTTGCCGTTAATCAGAGAGTTTGACCAGCCTTTGTTTTCCATTATGGCATGATGATCTTCGGCATTCGGGAAGAACTGCGATTGGATCAAAACATACTCGCGGTCCGGCTTCGGAAAGTCTTTCGTATAACCTTCCTTGGGATCGACGATAATGATGCCGAACATGCCGCGTGCGATGTGCTGATGCATCGGG
>JAKEGK010000082.1 GCA_022627515.1 Gammaproteobacteria bacterium | reverse complement strand
ATGAGGCGGCAATACTTTATGGTGCAGCGCCAGGGTAGCCTTAATCAGTCCTGCTACCCCCGCACTGGCTTTTGTATGGCCTATCATCGTTTTGACTGAACCGATAACGCTTTGCTTGGGGAGCGCGTTATTTTTTCTTAAAAGCCGTGTAACCGTTTCCAATTCCGCCGTATCCCCGGCGACGGTGCCGGTGCCATGCGCTTCAAACAAACCAACACTGGCGGGTGAGTATCCCGCTTTATGATAAGCGCGCTCCAATGCCCGGATCTGACCATCCGGATGCGGAGCCGTCATACTCTTGGCCCGCCCGTCACTGGAACCGCCCATACCTTTTATTACCGCATATATCTGATCACCATCCCGTTCCGCATCAGTCAGCCGCTTTAATACCAGGGTCGCAATGCCTTCAGAAATGACAATGCCATCCCCTTCGCTGTCAAAAGTTCTGCAACGGCCCCTTGGAGAAAGAGCTTGTGTTTGACTGAAACAAAGATACCCGAACGGACCCTGCACGGTATCGATGCCGCCAACGATGACGGTATCGCTGCGGCCATCTTCCAATTCCACGATGGCCTGATAAACTGCCGCTAAAGAAGAAGCGCAGGCCGCGTCTACGGTATAGTTCACTCCGCCAAAATCAAAACGGTTGGCGGCGCGGCCAGCGGCCACATTCAACAATATCCCCGCAAAACTGTCTTCAGTCCATTTGGGAAGGCGCTCCGCCTCTTTAGTACCCAGTTCCCCCGTGAAGCGTGGCAATTCGGATCTAACCGCGTACTGGGCGCCAACGTCTCCAGCGCCACCACTTGCACCCAGGATCACCGAGACCTTCTCACGGTCGAAATCGCGGTTGCTGTAACCCGCATCCTTTAAAGCCTGATCGATTACTTCCAGGGTCATTAATTGGAGAGGATCCAGCGCCTTAATTGTTTTTGGGGGTATGCCGTAGCGCAATGGATCAAACACCATATCATCCATGAATCCGCCCCAACGGGAATATATTTTATCCTGGGCGTGGCGGTCGGAATCAAAATAAAGCCGCCAGTCCCAGCGGTCTTTTGGAATTTCGGTGATCGCATCAACATTGTTAATTATATTTTGCCAATATTCGCGGGCATTCCTGGCCTTTGGAAGGTAACAACCAATACCGATAACAGCTATATCGCACGGCCGGGATTGATCGCTCTCCCCGGCAAGATCAGCCTGGTATTCGGCAAAACGTTGTTTTATGAATTCCGATGCGCCGATACTCACATTGGCATGAAGTTCCGCCACGGTAGTGACATGATTGGTCATCGTCGCTACCTGACCGATCATATACATGCCCTCCCGAACCTGCCGCTTCTGAGGCACCCGAAGAATTTGACCGTTTTCCGCGGAACGTTCCGTGCCCTTACTGGCCAGGCGCAACCGTCCCAAGCTCAAGTCTTCAAGTTGTTCCCGGATTTCATCGTGGCTTTTACCATCTGTCAGCAGAGATTTTTTACGTTGGAAAAACTCCTGCGCGAACGGCGTATCGATGCAACGGCTGGCGTGACCGGTGCCGGTTTCCAGGCCCACGGTCTTTTCACATTTGATAACTTCCTTTTGGAAAGTGGGAACAATTGAACCTGACTCCACAATTTCTTTTGTTGTGAGATAGGCGCTGCCCATCAGCACACCAATTTTGATGCCGCGTTCTGACAGAGGCGCGGCCAGTGTTGCCACCATCGCAGCGGACCGGTCATCGTGAATACCTCCCGCAAACAGAACATGAATGTCTTTCGCCTTTTCAGCGTCAACATTCGCCAACAGCGTTTCTATCATTTGTTCCCATAACACGAAACTTGTCAGCGGGCCAATGTGGCCTCCGCATTCGCGTCCTTCAAAAACAAAACGTTTTGAACCTTGTTCAAGGAACATCGTCAGGAGACGTGGCGAAGGCACATGGATATAGGAAGGAATACCGGTTTTTTCCAGTTGCAGCGCCTGATCCGGCCGGCCGCCGGCAATTAGCGCAAAGGCCGGTTTATATTCCTGGCAAACGGCAATCTGGTCGGCGAGCAGGCCGGCGGGCGCAAATCCCAGCATCCCGACTCCCCATGGTTTTCCTTTAAGCCGGTTTGTTGTTTCCTTCAGTAATTCATTTACTGCGTTGCGTTTCAGCAAGGCTAAAGCGAGCATAGGCAGCCCGCCACCATTCGCAACTGCTTCGGCAAATCCCGCGGTATCGCTAACCCGTGTCATGGGACCCTGCACGATGGGAAATTGCGTTCCATGCGACCGTGCTAACGATGATTCAGGAGCAAGTTGAGGATTTGCGATGGCTAATTCCAGGTGGCGTTTGACGGCCTTGCGCAGCGCTTTGAGCACACCTGCCACATTGTAATATTGCGCAGCCCACCGTGAAGCAAATGCTGCATCCTGGCCAAGAGGCATCAGTTGCTTCTGAGCGTCATCCCAACCGGTGAGACTGGCAGCATCTTCAGCAACCTGTTCAAAGGTACGATGGTTCGCCTGTTCTTTAAACTTTTTCGCGGTATGAAATCCCGGGCGTTCCAAAATGCGGAAATATCTGCACTCTTTGGGATCCCCTACCGCGACAGTTTCGTTACCCACCAGGGACTGCAACCAACTATTTAGTTTTGGTTTGTGCAGCGATTCACGCAACAGCAGCATTTGGCTGTCAAGAACCACCCCAGCGGCGCCGGCTGTGTAGCTAGCCGCGGCGGTATGCATACCGATGCCGCCACGAACATAAACAGGTTTTCCCTGGCTGGCGGTCAATTTTTGCAGCAGTATATAAGCGGTTTCTTCTCCGACAAATCCGCCCGCTTCATGGCCCTTTACAATGAACCCGTCGACATTGCTTAAAGCTTTGTAACTATTTTGCCACTCAATGATTTCAACAAGAATTCGCCCGCCCTGCCCGCGATATTCCTTTATCCAATCGATTTCCTTTTCTGCGGTAACAGGATCGAGAATAACGAACTGCAACCCGTTGACGATTTGCTGCAAAATATATGCACGCAGCTCATTCTCAAATTGCTTCCCGATCCGTACACCGTATGGATTGCGGGCCTGATGTGAAAGTTTTTCGATCGCATTGCGAAAAATTTCAATATCCGGGCAAAATTCCGCATCGAATATGCCTACCCCGCCTGCCCGGCTCGCTGCAATAGCAAGTGCCGGGTCCTGTCCTCCCGCAGGCGTGAACACGAATATTGTAAATTTCCCTAACATCATTCTAAATAACCAGGCGAATTAAGTTGAAGCATTAAGCCAATGCGCTATAGTTCATGGATGTTTATTATGAGCTTATAGCGCTCGCGCGTCGTATTACTTCGATCGCAGGCAAACAAGATTAACTATTTGTTACTTCTTCTTCAGTTTCAGTTTTTTTTGCATCTTCTATTTGCTGTTTTGTCTTGATCAGCGCTTCCTTTAATTTGGCGGCGCGGCTTTCCAGACGCTCTATTTTCGGTAATTCTTCCTTGTCTTTTCTTTTCTCAACAAATTCCTTTAATTTTGGGAAATCTTCCAGTTTGCGTTTACCACCTTCGCCGCCGGCCTTTCTGTTTTTCAGCGCTCTGCCTAACAGTCTTTTGCCGCCTCTTCCGCCTCCGGCGCGCTGTGCCGGAGCCTCTCCGCCTTGTTGATTCTGACGGCGGCGTTTCGCTACCGCTTTCAGTATTTTGCCCAGCGGTTTTCCTTTTCCGGCGTTATCCGATCCTTCGCCAGCGGACTGCTCTTTTCTTTTTTCCCGTAACGCCTGCAGTTTTTGTCTACGTTCGTTGCTGGCTATTGCGTTGTTGTTATCTGACATATCAGTATCTCCTTTAAAGAATAAACTCGATAATAAACGTTGAATAAAAAGCCCGGCTCCATTCTTGTTCCTATGGTGTAGTAGCCAGACCCCACCTACGGTCTCTTTCCTTCAATAAATGGCACCTCAAAGCATTTACTGTGCATTATTGGTCCATGACCGAAATACCCATCTTCTCCGAAAAGTTCCCCATGGTCAGCCGTAATAATAAAATGAGTATTTTTGGGACACTTTTCAATTAAACTACCCAAAAGATTATCAATATGTTCTACACATCGAACCTGCTGCTGATGTAAGTCATTCATGGTTTTTTGATCAAAAAAATCAGCGTGACCGGAAGTCGCAATTTCTTCGGCGCTTTCCGCTTTCGCCAACCCCTTAAACACGCCATGAACCCCTGATATATGCGGAAGATTCTCGCCTGGCAGCATGTATGGGTAATGTGTTTCCCCAATATTTAAAAAATAAAAATGCGGCTGATCAGCGCTGAACTCGATTTCGTTAATCATTCCGCCAAAATTATTGTGATCGTTCATCAGTTTGTAATCATCGAAATGATTGTTAAGCAGCGTAAATCCGTTCAATACCGGCATGGAAACTTTTCCTACGGACCGGTAATTCAGACCATTTAAAACTTTTGGCAGAGAAAGTTGCGGCAAAAAAGTTTTAAAAGACAGATCTGATACGCCAAGCCGGTCCACCCATTCGATAAATTGTTTTTTATAGACTTCCGACGCATACACATTTTTGGGTGATTCATGCGGCATTAAACCCATCAAGAACGCGTAGTGCGAAGGAGCTGTCCAGGACGCATAACTCCAGCGGCACTGAGCTTCCCCTATGGCATCCATATTAGGCGTATGGGCGCGAACAAAACTGTCATAACGACAGCTATCCATAATTATAAATATCAAGTTGTTAGCCAAAATATCCTCACTACTTTCATGCCGGAATTACACACTGTATTTGGTATGGAAACGATCGAACGTTTGCTCTAGGACAACGACTGCAACCGGTCACCACGCCGTTTTTTTATCATCCGCCGCCGTCTTTCTTTCTGGGTATCATCCGAGCGCATTGACTCAAGTGTATCGCGAAACGCTTTTTCAAAAGCTTCTTTATACGCTTTTGACTTTTGCTCGTTGTCAATCGGCATATTTTCTATTTGCCCCAAGTCGGGATGCTCTGTCTTGACTGTATCTGATGCGTGTAAAAACGCAGCCCGGTATTCTTCGACGGATTCAGAGAAATGTCCTTGCAGCATATAGATTTCACCGAGCAAGTAATGTGTATACGATGAGTCCGCTTTTTTCCTGAGCATGTCCTGCAACATTGACAATGCCGCGGTGAATTTATTCTGGTGTATATACGCATTGACGAGTCTGTACTTTATAGCAGGCAACTCAGGATTAATTCTGGACGCTTCGTTAAAGGATTTTTCAGCGCCTTCGTAATCACCTTGCGCCATTAGCGCCATACCAAGATAAAAATGGGTTAGTTCACTATCTGGCTTGATTTCCACCGATTTTCTCAAAGCATTGACAGCTTCGGTATATTCTTTCTGTTGCAGACATATACGCCCTAATTGAGAATGCGCCGCCCACAAATCGGGTTTGATAGTGATGGCGTGTTTAAGCTCGGCTTTGGCGTCTTCGATTCTGTCTTGCTGCTGGTATAAATGCGATAACAATAATCGAGCGGCTGTTAATTGCGGATTGTACCGCAAGCTGTTCCTCAAATGCTCTTCCGCTTCATCAAAACGTTCCTGTTGCGCATATATGCGGCCGGCGCGCACATTGGCGCTGTTCAGCTTTGGATCAATTTCAAGGGCATCTTCATAAACCTCCAGGGCCTTATCGAGTTCACCTGTTTGCATGTGAATATTACCCGTCATCACCAGGGCCGGCGCTAGATTGCCATTGATATTCAAAGCGGTTTGAAAATGATGCAAGGCATTGTCGTAGTCGCCTTGCTTATACTTGATATTGCCAATAGCGAGGTGTGCAGGCGCAGAATCCGGGTTCTCGTTTAAAATAGCATTAAATTCAGTAAGTGCCTCACTATAACGGCCGGCTTGCATATATGCTTTGCCTGCTTTCATGTGAGCCCTTACACCACTTCCAAGACGCTTAGCACGTGGTGACCACTGCGCCATCTGATACTCCTCCTCCTGCCACTGCCTTTTTCAGACCATATTAACAATACAAATCAAGCGCTAAACCATAGTAGAGCAAACTTCCAGAAATTCCTGAACACCCATGCCGTAGTCAACCAAAGTGTTGTAGCTGGATATCTTATCATCCCAAATAAAAGGGCGTACTTAATAATATTTAAAATATTTTGAATTAACTGTTTGACACAGTCGCTTTGTAGTTATTTTGTATTGATAATTTATAAAACTTTAATGTGAAATTCCTGTTACTTTTGAAGTTAATTTTGTGTAATTTACACGATTGGTTATTTTATTCAAATTTTATGCCTTTCTTATTTCACCATGCTATTCAATAACTTATACAGACTCCACCTAAAATATTTAAAATCTGTAAATAATCCCGACACTTATTTTTTAGCAAGCAAGATTGTATAAAGCTGGCTAGTAACATTAACTACATAATCATTAAACTTATTCCGGGCGATCATTAAATTCAAACCTTAGCGTTTAAACATGCATTAAAAAACACCCCGACGCTCTTATTGCACTACAATAAGGCGTTTTTCTATTTAGACCTATTCTATTTGCAAAGCAGACAGGTGTTAGTTGAAATTTATAACTCAGACTCACCATTAATGTTATTAATATTAAAGCAGCAACACTTAAGTGACAGGATTGACGATCACAGTTTCATTTTGTCAGGTTAGTATTACGCAGGACTTACAATAGGAATTGAATATTAAACTGCAAGAACGTGGCGAAACCAAGGATAAAAAGGTAACGCTATTCAATATGCCTTGTTATCCAACGCCCCATCACTTGGATTTGGTAATTTATATTTGTTAAAAAATTCCCAGATCAATTGGCTTGCATTGATATCTTTACTGACCGCTCCGACCAAGCGTGTAACAAATGCCGGTTTACTCAGTTGCGAACCAGGCCACGTATGCCCGCCCCCATCAACCTGTACCCATTCTAAAGCACTCGCCTTTGCACAACCGGAATAACTTACAATCTTTACTGTAGTTTCATCAGTTTTGTCAACGTCCGGCAAATCTGTCACCTTCGGATCGGCGGCGCATTTATTGTGTTCACGCCAAAACTCTGCTGTTTTCGGCACGGGAATAACCTCTCCTCCCGCCCCATGTTTTGCGCCCTTATGAATTGTTCCACCTTTCCACTGAATGAGTTTATCCTTGGTTCCATTAATCATCATCATAGGAACTGCCCTGCCTGGCTCACATTTATCATGATACGAAACAGGAAATGATGCTATAACTGGAGCAAATGCCGCGATCTTGTCAGATAGTTCACACGCCAAGCGCAAGGTAAACATTCCGCCGTTGGAAACTCCTGTCGCGTAAATTCGATTGCGATCAACATTTTCTGTTTTCACCAAATGATTCATCAATTGCAATACAAAAGCGGTGTCGTTTTTCGACGTGCCGGTGGTCGAACGTCCATCGTTCCAGTACTCAATGGAATTTGGATAAACAACGGCAAAACCATACTTATCGGCAATCCGGTTAAAATCAGTTTGTTTTGAAACTTTAACGCCATCGCCTAGGCCCCCATGGAAAACCATTACCAAAGGCCGTGCTTCAGTTGGCTGGCCCGGCGGCATATGAAAATAATAGATTCGCTCTACCCCTCCAATTTCAAGAATATGCTTACTTAATTCAGAATCCGAAGATTTGCTAGCAAATACTAGGAAAGTTAGCGTGATCGCAAGAAGAAAAACCGAGAGATGTCTTACTTTAAATCTCATTGTGCCTCTCCAGCGTGAATATCTGCGTTATATTTTTCCAGTAAATAACTATCTTATTATTACCATGCATATCTTTAAAATACTCAAAACCAGTTTCGGATCAATTTGATAACAGGTAAAGGAGATACTCCACTTGATCGGCTATGAGTCCATCCACGAGCAATTCAAGTCTTTTAGCATTCCAGCTAAGCTTAAATGCCTAAGTTTCTCAATTTCTTATTATCTACCTAACCATATCTCGGCACCACCAACTGCTGGAATTAATTTCTTGGAGGCTCGACGGTGCCATAGTTTTTCTATTTCCTGGTGGTTTGAGGTGCCGATAAAAAAACCATGAGGTGTAGACATCATGGTACGAATTCCAATCGCATAGTGATTTCCGAATCCATCCATGGAAATTGGCTGCCATTTCTCACCGTCATTGGTAGCCCAGAACTGGGATCCACCGTGCATTTCTTCGCCGCCTCGCATGGCAATCTTCCACGGTCTTACGTTGTTTGTCCCCACGTATAGAGAACCGTTATGAACCCCCATACTCCAGAACACGGTATTTTCTGGATCGTCAAATCCTGGCCCCATCGCTGAAAGAGGGACCTTAAAGCCGTCGGGAGTAAAACGAGGAGAACCCACTATTAAGTCCCAACTACCATCTGAGTTGAGACGTATCAATTCTGCTGCCGCAGGCCCCACATCGTAGGTTTTGTCGTATCCAAGACCCGGTATTCCACTGCCAATGTAAAGGGCATCCTTGAATTCAACCATGGCGATTGCAACCTCATTAAGGTTGTATCGGTACGCCCCATCTACTAGTACCGGTTGCCATTCGTAAGGAGGTTTACCCTCTGCCGCCGTTTTCCATATCTGAAACCCACGCGCTGGATTACCTGTCCCCGCATACAGATTACCGTGATATACCGTCATGCCAAAAATTGCCTTATTGTTGAAATCACCAAAACTAATGGGCATTGCCTGACGCCACTGTCCGCTGGCGGGATCGTCGGATACATAGATCGTGGTGGTTTCACTGAAGTTGCGGTCGAGGGTTTCCTCGCTCACAGATCCGGTATGGGAGGCAAACAACCTCCCATTGAATTCCACTAAACTACGAAAAGAAAGCACATCGGCGTTGCCTAATCCAGGCTCAGAAACCGATTCAAAATGTTTACCGTCTTCGGAGCGTAATATTTGCCCTCCCCAGTGAGAAATGGTGCCCACGTAAAGCGCCGGGGTCTTATCGCTTTTACCTTGGAAAACCACCATTCCGCGAAATCCACGGTGGAGAGGCACTTCTTCAGCAATCTGCTTACCTTTTTGGTTGCTGCGACCGAACAGATAAACATGCGATGCTGTCGCTTTTTCATCCCTTTCAACTAAAGGAGATCGATAAACTTCCTGCCACTCATTTAACTCCGGTCTGTAACGTAAAATCCTTGCAGCATCTTCCGGCCCCTCTCCTGTATGGTGAGTTACTCCCAGATAAAGACAACCTTTGAAATAAGCCATTGATTGGGCATTTTTACTTCTGACGTTACCAACTCCATCCTTACCTACACGTTCAAATTGACCCAGCTTTAACATTGTTCTGATACCACAGTTATTGATACCCAAACTCTTTCGCAAGTTTGAGAATCTGTTTTGTTAATGTTGTTTCCAATTCAATATCCATATTGGCCAGTGACAAGGAATCAATATCTAATTTTACTGGCAACTCGGGATTACTGATAAATTTAGGCTCATAACCATAAGGTGCATTGTCCGGCCCCAACGCGGCGTAATCAGACTGCTGAGGCATACAGGTAGCTTTTAGCGCATCGGTCTCTCCGCTCACACCCAACCATTCGGCGATTTGGGGAAGATAGAGTTGCGGCGCAGCCAACAGCGCTTCAATCTTTAACTGTAAGCACTGACCTTCCGCTAATCTCTTTGAAAACGCATTAATTCTGTTATGAGGTTCTAACCATGCCGCCTCGAACCTATCCTTTATATCCAAGGCAGACAATACACCCAGTGGATGGCGAGTGAGGTGCAGATAACTGGCGTTTGGGTAGTGTGCATCTATCTGTTCCAGGCAATCGACCTGTGACACTAGCGAGAGACTTGCGTCGATACCGACAACGCATCCACTTAGCTTCAGCATATAGTTCAGCAACTGCGGTGATGACCAATGCCCGTGTGCTTCAAGCCATTGTGCAGCGAGACTAATCGTCTCTCTGGTTTGCTCTCCCTCTTGAAGTTGTGCCAAAGTGCGCAATATACCGTCCGCCGTATACTTTCCCAGTCGCTGTTGACACTGTCTAAGATCATCTACAGGTTCGGCAAGAAACAGATTGAGCCCCGGGAATCCGTACATCTGGGGGTGTTGGCCCAACATTGCGCAGACATGCGACGCATAGGAGTGGGGTCCGGCTAGTATAAATAAAAACGGATTGTCCATCATTCTTCATATCCAAATTCTAACGCCAGCGACTTTATTTCATTACTCAAAGTTACACCTTCTGTCCCATCTAGTGGACCATCAAGACTATAGGTTTTGGACTCATATTCACGCAGCGCAGGTGCCTCGAGAAAACTTGGATCGTTTCCAAATTTGGCATTTTGCGGTCCGTAGCTGGCATAACGGGAATTTTCCGGATGTTTCATAGCCTCAATGGCCTCATCCGCTGTACTAATTTCCAGCCACTCTGAAACCTTGCGTAAATATTTGTCCATGTTGGACATAAATTCCTCCCCCCGCACGACAAACTTTTGTTCTTCTGGAATTTCTTTCAGAAATTCAACAAACTGCATGTGCGGTTTAAGCCAGAGTGAATCGGGGCTATTGATCTCTGCCATGCGTTCATAACGTTTCTCCACCAGCTTTTTAACCCTATCAGCGACCTTCATATTACCCAAACCGGTCTTTACAACATCGCGCAATTTATAAATCGATTCACAGGTAGCGCGTGGGTGGCGAATAAGATGCATAAAACGCGCGTTCGGATATGCCGCACGCATACGTTCTAATGTACCGTGCGTGTAGGCATAAATAGGGCTTTTGTCGACCAACCGCTTATGACCGCTCCACTCAACCAAGTCCTGGAAAATCAATGCAGTACTTACAGACTCGTATTCCTCAAGCCACGCCTGTGCAGCATTAACGTTTTTTTCAGTTTGTCCTCCAAGGCCTAATTCAGCGATCGCTCTCAATAGGCCATGACGAAAACCCGGGCGAAGACGGTAAACCCGGCTCAATTCTTTATACGTACCAGCCGCAAACAAATTAACCTCAGGCAAACCGTACATCTCAGGATGTTGCCCAATCATGCCACATACAACGGAGGTAAACGAACGGGGAGGAGCCAGAATAAATAAAGGATCCGCGGAAGTTATACTCCTCGTGTGAATATCGTAATGAGAATATTTTAAAGATTTAGACTTCGATACATGCACGTTACTACTCATACGTTACGTTCCAGTGATTGCTAGTGAATTATTATATATAAAGTGGAAATTCGGCTTCACTTCCTAATTGTGTTTTATATATAGCTATATTTTACACTCATGATATTAGAATTTCGATATAGTTGTTGCGCTTTCTGCTTGCATTCACCTAATAATTAAGTATTGCGGACTGTGGAAAATTCCCTGACCTTAAGTACATACCTGTAAATCGTCCTTCAGCTCTGGATATTAGTCCCGATTTTCAACTATCCGGCCAATCGATACAACATATTCTTAGTCTTTGCGACATCGCTATTTGCGTCCAAATTTTCGGGTCCACAACACAGAGTTTGTGCTATTTCTATTCCCGATTACGAATGATACAAATAGACCGGCCCAGGATATTCTTCCGGTTAAAATGTTAGACTAGTGAATCTTGAGGAAAATTGCTAAGCGATTCAAAGATGAAGATATTTTCAAATTACTCAAAGAAGCTGAATCGGCAGGTAATGTCAGGGAAATCATTCGCAAATACAACTTCTCGGAACAGAGTTTTTACCGCTGGAGTCAGAAGTATGGGGGTGTGGAATCCTTGAACCGGTGTCTACTTAAAGGCCTGGATATCCGTATGCTCAAGGAGGCGAACTTAAAAAAGTGGTAAACTCATTAAAGTGGCTCACGAGGACGGACTTTTAAATTAACACTTACGAAGTCAACGAACGGCGTGCGTTTCAGGTGATTGAGCTCACCCGTATCACGCATCCTAGCATACCTTGCCAGGACAAACGTATCGCATTGGAAACCGGGATTATCCACATCTCGTACACGTATCCCCGCATTGGCTATCGCAAGATTCATACGTTGTTAACCAGGACCGGATGGAATGCGAGCCGGGAAACCGACCACCTGATTCATATGCGTGAAAGACTACCAGTGCTGAAAAAAACAGCGGAAACAGCAACTGTTAGGCAAAGTACGACGCAAACACAGAAGCCTCAGCATCCGAATCATGTGTGGAGTTATCATTTTGTTTTCGATCAAATAACGTATGACCGCACCCTCAAACATCTCACTGTTGTGGATAAGTTTACACGCGCCAGACTAATGATCTAAGTCAGTCGCTCAATAACTGCCACGAACATAAAATTTTGTTCCAATTCTTGAACGTGCACCAGGAAAGTCCGTTTTACGCTTCGTACACGCGTTGCGATAGTCCGTTTTTTCGCCATTGCGCGATATGGTGCCGTTGGTCGTCTCGAATAAAACGTTTGGCCATTGTAGGGCTCCTTGGTTGTTGATGAGGAAGCCAAACTGACACAGTTTTTATTTGGCGAGAAGATGTGTTTACCAAATGCTTACGAAAAGCACGTCAATGTCAATTATATTGATCCTGGCAACCTCTGACAAAACGGGCATAACGAATGCTTTAATGGCCAGTTTCGTGACGACTTTTTGGATTGGTGGTAGTTTTACTCAGTGGCTGAGGGGCGAGCAGTGTGGTTAATCAATGGCTACAGGAATACAGCGAGGTTCGTCTCCATGGTTCGATTAATATGATGACACCGCGTGCTTTCGCGGCGTTGCATCGACAACCGATAACGGAAGTGGCATGAAGTGGCTAACCTCATTTTGGAACTGGACGATATCGAAAAGGCAAGTCAAAATTGTTTTTATTGCGTACTTCTACTTTGTTACTTTTATTTTTGTTAATGAACAATCTTGCACGCGGCTATTTAATGTAACAAAGTAGAAGTACTTACTGGACATCTAGATATAAACACCTTTTAATGGGTTTATGCTTGAGCGCTTCCAATCTTTTGCAACAATAACTTCCAGACTATGATCACCAAACATGTATCATTTCGAATCATCCTGGCCTCCCTCTGTCTGTTGGGCGTGTTCAGCATCATTGGTTCTGGCGGAGGTGAAGACTCCAGTCAGACCATCGTTGGCCCAACATATGATGTTCAGGTTGGAGATTCAACGGTAAGTTATGCTAACGTAGAATTCACCGGCGACGGAAATTATATGGTCTGGTTTGAACAATCTACAGATGGATCGGGCAATGGAACCGTCTGGCACTGTGGCGTTGATCCCGATACGGGCGACCTTATTCCACCCGACGGTAAAGGATTTAACGCATTTGATAGCACCTTACTGGGACGCGCAAACCCGGGAATGGAAGCGCAGGGTTCTTATTATGTCGGTATGGACCGAACCGGCAAACTGATCCTTGTCAGGCCAATCAGCGCCACAACCGGGACTGTTACTGAATTAACAACACCAGTAGATATCAGACGGCGGTCCATTTATCCCAGTTACCTTCCTGATTCAGATAAAGATTATGTCTTTTGGATCCAGAATTCAGATGTAGCCGGAAGCGGGCTCACTCCTGGTAATGATTGGTTCGAGATTCAATACATCGATCTTGCCGAGCCAACAACAATCAAAATTGTAGTGCGCCAGGACAAACCGGCCACCGGCTTCGCGCCGATGGATATCGGATTCGTGCGCTGGTTCCGCGATAAAGCATCTATTACCTATGGTGTTTT
>JAKEGK010000081.1 GCA_022627515.1 Gammaproteobacteria bacterium | reverse complement strand
TACAACGCAACAAAATACAACGATTAAGTTTAACTAAAACGGAACTATTTTATGGGTCTCGCAAAACGCATTATTCCCTGCCTTGATGTTGACAAAGGACGGGTGGTGAAAGGCGTTAAATTCGTCAATATCCGCGACGCGGGTGATCCGGTTGAAATCGCGAAACGTTATGACGCTGAAGGCGCTGATGAGCTCACCTTTCTGGATATCACCGCCAGTTCCGATAACCGGGAAACGATGGTGCATGTGGTCGAGGAAGTCGCCGGTCAGGTATTTATTCCACTCACCGTCGGTGGCGGCATCCGCGAATTATCCGATATCCGGCGCATGTTAAACGCTGGGGCCGACAAAGTGGCGATCAACACCGCCGCGGTGTCCAGGCCCGAGTTTGTCAAGGAAGCCGCGGAGCGGTTCGGCTCGCAATGTATCGTGGTCGCCATTGACGCCAAGCTGGTGAGTAAGGAAGGCGAACCACGCAAGTGGGAAATTTTCACCCACGGCGGCCGCAAGGCAACCGGCCTCGACGCAGTGGAATGGGCGAAGCGCATGGTGGAATACGGCGCCGGAGAAATTCTGTTAACCAGTATGGACCGCGACGGCACCAAGATCGGTTTTGATATCGAATTGACGCGCGCGATTTGCGATGCCGTGTCGGTGCCGGTGATTGCCTCCGGTGGCGTGGGCAACCTGGATCACCTGGTGGAAGGCATTGTGAAAGGGCATGCGGATGCTGTGCTCGCGGCCAGCATATTTCATTTTGCGCAATACAGCATTGCACAGGCCAAACGTTGTATGGCGGAAAAAGGAATTGAGGTAAGACTGTAAATGACGAATTCGGATAAACACTGGCTGGATGAGATTAAATGGACCGCCGACGGCCTGGTGCCGGTGATTGCGCAGGATGCGGCGTCCGGCAAGGTTATGATGTTTGCGTGGATGAACCGCGAATCATTGCAGCTTTCGGTGAAGGAAGGGCGCGCCATTTACTGGTCGCGCTCCCGCAAAAGGTTGTGGCGCAAGGGCGAGGAGTCCGGTCATGTGCAGCTTATTAAAGACATCCGGCTGGATTGCGACAACGATGTGATATTGCTGGCCATTGAACAAGTGGGTGGCATTGCGTGTCATACCGGCCGTGAACGTTGTTTCTATAAACAACTGCAGGATGGAAAATGGGTGGAGGTTGAACCCGTTATTAAGGATCCATCCGCTATTTATCATAAATAGGTTTTCTATCACTTAGTGTTCTCGATCATTATGGCGAGCAAGGATATTTTGAGCGAATTGGCCGCGATTCTGGAACAGCGCAAAAACGCTGAGCCGGACAGCTCGTACGTTGCCAGTTTGTACAGCAAAGGCCTCGATAAAATTTTGAAAAAAATCGGTGAAGAAGCCGGGGAAACGATTATCGCGGCCAAAAACGGCGATGCACGGCAAATTGTCCATGAAACGGCGGATTTATGGTTTCATACCCTGGTGCTCCTGGCGCACCAGGGCCTGGGTCCCGGCGATGTGCTGGCGGAGCTCGAGCGCCGCTTTGGCACGTCCGGTCATGACGAAAAAGCCGCACGAGGCAAGTCAAAATGACAGATTGTTTGTTTTGTAAAGTCGCTGATCACTCCCTGGCGTCGGACATCGTTTATGAAGACGACCAGATCGTTGTTTTTAAGGATATTTACCCCAAAGCGGATGTGCATTTGCTAATGGTGCCGCGGCAGCACATCGCCAGCCTGGCCGAGCTGGATAGTGTGCATGATGGATTAATCGCCAGAATGATGCGCCTTTTGCCGCAAATTGCCCGGCAGCAGGGACTGGACAACGGTTTCCGGACTATCATTAATACGGGTCCGGGTGGGGGGCAGGAAGTTTATCATTTTCACATTCATTTACTGGGCGGTGGAAGTTTGCCTGGTTTTGCCTGACAATACTTGGCTATTCTGAAAATTTTTGTATAGCGGAGAGTTACATGGGAATTAGTATCTGGCAGTTATTGATTATTTTAGCGATCGTATTGCTGTTGTTTGGCGCCAAGCGGCTGCGCAACGTTGGCAGTGACCTCGGCGCCGCGATTAAAGGTTTTCGCAGCGCCGTGAAAGAAGGTGAAGAGGAGACCGCCGCCAGCGCCGCCAAACTGGACAAAAAAGACGAGGACGTTATTGAAGGCGAAGTCACCCGCAAAGAGAAAGACAAAGCCTGATTTTTGCCAGTAACTTTCCGGTGCGGCACCGGACTCGTTGAGGCGCGTGTTTAGGCGCTCATTTGGGCAGATCACTTCAACATCTGTAAATAGACCTCATGCTCATATCGTAGCGATTTTATGTTTGATGTAGGATTCATGGAACTTGTCCTGGTCGCGGTAGTGGCTTTGCTGGTCATTGGTCCGGAACGGCTTCCAGCGGTCGCGCGCACTGTTGGATTCTGGATTGGAAAGGTCAGAAAATTTGTGTCGTCAGTACAGGACGACTTTAACCGTGAGGTGATCAAGTCAGAAGAATTGAAGCGTCTCGTCGAAGAACAGGCAAAAATAAAAGACATCCATGAAATAATGGAACATACCGTAGATGATACGCGCAAAACCGTGCCAACCGGCGCGAAACTGACAACAGAGCGCACCGAAATCGAGCAGGCAAAAGAGCGAAAAGAAACCCCCCGGCTGGATAGCCAGGACACCGGACAAAAGCAAAATGATTCACATCAGCCAAATCCAGCAACTCCAGAGTCATCGGTTCCTGAGTCAACAACAAAAGCGGATCAGACCAGAAAAGCGGAATGAAACCCTGCCGCCGATGGATAACAGTTTTGACAGCCAGCGAATGTGTTGAATGACAGATCCCAAAGAATTTCCACCGCCACTTGAACAACCTTTCGTGTCGCATCTCATCGAGCTGCGCGATCGCTTGTTAAAATGCGTTGTGGCCGTTGCGATTATTTTTCTTGCGCTATTCAGTTTTTCCAACGATATATATGTGTTTCTTGCGGAGCCCCTGATTAAAAGCCTGCCCCAGGGTTCCAGTATGATTGCCACCGGTGTCATTTCGCCTTTTCTGACGCCGTTTAAACTGACGCTTGTTGTCTCCATTTTTGTTGCGATCCCGTATCTCCTGTATCAGGCCTGGGCGTTCGTCGCGCCTGGCTTGTATAAAAATGAGCGCAGGCTGGCGTTTCCATTGATTGTATCGAGCACGATCCTGTTTTACGTGGGTATGGCGTTTGCTTATTACGTTGTGTTCCCGCTGGTGTTTGGATTTATGGCAATGACGACCCCTGAAGGCGTTGTCCAGGCGCCTGACATCAGTATGTTTCTTGATTTCTCCATCAAAATGTTTTTTGCCTTTGGCTTCGCGTTTGAAGTTCCCATTGCCACCATCCTGGTGATTTGGGCCGGATTGACGACTGTTGAAAGTCTTACGGAAAAGCGCCCCTATATAATCGTCGCGGCATTTGTCATCGGCATGCTGTTAACACCGCCGGATGTGATTTCACAAACACTGCTGGCAGTGCCCATGTGGCTTTTATTTGAAGCCGGCCTGTATTTCTCAAAATTGTATGCACCCCAGAGAGCCGAAGAGGACACTGAAAGTGAGGCAGCGCCATCGGCGGCGGATACAAACACGAAAGCTACAAATGTGAAAGATACAGCAGCGGAAGATAACGGGGCGCCCGCCGGCTACGGTGATAGCGGTGAATACCGGGCGATGACCGAAGCGGAAATGGATGCCGAACTCGACCGCATCGAAAGGGAGGAAAGCGAATATGGGCAGGATTCCGGACCGCATCCCGTCTATGAACCGTTGCCGGACGAGGAACCCGAAACCACCTCAGAGGAAAACAACGAACAACCTCACGCAAAAAGTGACAAATAGACTGTTTGTTAAAAAGCTTTTTAAATGAATTGTTATTGGATGGTTGTGGCGTAAAACCGCCCTTCGCTATAATAACGGGTATCCTGAAAAAACCTTTTAGTGGACAAAATCAATGGCAAGAATGGTTCAATGCGTGGTGTTAAAGAAAAAGGCGGAAGGGCTGGATAAG
>JAKEGK010000080.1 GCA_022627515.1 Gammaproteobacteria bacterium | reverse complement strand
TTCGCGACGCGGTCAGAGCGCGAGAGCGAACCGGTTTTGATTTGCCCCGCATTGGTCGCCACCGCCAGGTCCGCGATGGTGGCGTCTTCGGTTTCACCGGAGCGGTGGGATATCACCGTGGTATAACCGGCTTTCTTCGCCAGCTGAATGGCATCCAGTGTTTCGGTCAACGTGCCAATCTGATTGACTTTAATCAAAATGGAATTGGCGATGCCTTTATCGATGCCTTCCTGCAAAATTTTGGTATTGGTAACGAACAGGTCATCCCCGACCAATTGAATTTTATTACCGAGCCGTTCGGTCAGTTTTTTCCAGCCGGCCCAATCGTTTTCGTCCATGCCATCTTCGATACTGAGTATGGGGTACTTGCTGACCCAGGACGCCAGCACATCAATAAACTCTTCCGCCGACAGGCTTTTATTTTCCGAAGTCAGCACGTATTTGCCGTTTTTGTAAAATTCGGAACTCGCCGCATCGATGCCAATGTAAATATCACTGCCGGCCTTGTAACCGGCTTTGTCAATCGCTTCCAGTATCACTTCGATCGCCGCTTCGTTGGACGGCAGGTCCGGCGCAAAACCGCCTTCGTCACCCACCGCGGTGCTCATGCCGCGGTTGCTCAATACTTTCTTTAAGGCATGGAATACTTCCGCGCCGTAACGAATCGCTTCGGCAATGGTCTGCGCGCCCACTGGCAAGATCATGAACTCCTGCAAATCCACGCTGTTGTCCGCATGGGAGCCGCCGTTGATGATATTCATCATGGGTACCGGCAGGACGAAATTCTCGCCCTGCCCCAGGTAGCGGTACAGTGATTCTCCTTTTTCAATGGCAACGGCTTTGGCGCACGCCATGGACACCGCCAGCAACGCATTGGCGCCCAAGCGTTCCTTGTTAGGCGTACCATCCAGTTCAATCATACGCTGGTCAATATGGGCTTGATGCGCGGCGTCATGGCCCAGCAGGGCTTGGCGGATTTCGCCATTGACATGCGCCACGGCATTGCGCACGCCCTTGCCCAGATAGCGTTTGGCGTCGTTGTCACGCAGCTCGATCGCTTCGCGCGACCCTGTTGAGGCGCCCGACGGCACCGCCGCACGGCCAATCGCGCCGCATTCCAGATAAACATCCGCCTCAACCGTGGGATTGCCCCGGGAGTCTAGGATTTCTCTTGCCTTGATATCCTTGATCATTGACCTTGTTGTCACTTCTTTGCTCCAGTTGTTCTGTTTGATTTTTTTACTGCGAATGTAAATTCAGTTGACTCGTTCCCACGGTCCAGAGACTGCGAAAGTATTCTGAAATACAACAAAATGCCTTAACTCATAGGTTACGGTGAGCTCCGCGAACTGCAATATTCAAGCGGTTTCGATGCCTGCTATGGTGCGCTTCGTGCCTCAGCGGCACCCTACAAAGAATACTTTACAATCTCTCCTCCGTGGGAATGCATAACATCACTTTGCTTTTAATGGAAACCGTTGCGGATCTTTAATTGTTTCCATCCCCAGATCAACATCCAACTCTGGCCAATAGAAATGGCCTGGCGAAGGCTCTTCGACATTTAACACTTGATTCAGGTGGGCCTCTTTGAACCAGGGAAAATCCTCATACGGCATAAAAAACTCCTCTCCACGCACATACAGCCATATGCCATGCGAGGAGATATTTGTCACTTCAATTTCCGAAGTGTGTTTGCCAAGCGCTTTTGAGTTCATGATAGTGATCCTCGATAATCGCCTCTATTTGTTTCAGTTCATGCCGCTTAAGTTTGCAGTTGTGCGCCAGCTCAATTTCAGGTTCTAACCAATATTTAGCTTCGCCATTTTCGCAATGGACATGCACATGCATTCTCAATTCTTCCCTTGAGAAGAAAAAAAACCTGAATCCCTGTTCTCGAAAAACTGTTGGACTCACAGTGTCCTTTCATTAAATCGCATCTCCACGATTCTCCATGGGAACGCATAACCGTTTTCTAAACAACTCCGTCTATACCAAAACCCTTCGCCTTCACCGCAACGTCAATGCTTTTTAATGTGGTGAGCAGTTCTTCGATGCGTTTTAACGGCCAGGAATTCGGCCCATCACTTAAAGCGTTGTCCGGATCGGGATGGGTTTCCATAAACAAACCGGCGATGCCGGCCGCCACCGCCGCGCGCGCCAGCACCGGCACGAACTGCCGCTGGCCGCCGGAGCGGGTGCCCTGGCCACCCGGCTGCTGCACGGAATGGGTGGCGTCAAACACCACGGGGCAGCCCGTGTCGCGCATCACCACCAGCCCGCGCATATCGGAAATCAGCGTATTATACCCGAAAGACACCCCGCGTTCGCAGACCATAATCTGCCGGTTGCCCACTTCGCGCGCTTTATCCGCCACGTTTTTCATGTCCCAGGGCGCCAGAAACTGTCCCTTCTTGATATTGACCGGTTTGCCCTGGCGGGCCACGTTCTGGATAAAATTCGTTTGCCGGCAAAGAAATGCCGGGGTCTGCAACACATCCACCACACTGGCCACTTCTTCCAGGGGCGTATCCTCGTGCACGTCGGTCAGTACCGGCACGCCGATCTGTTTTTTCACCTCACTAAGAATCCGCAGCCCCTCTTCCAAGCCCGGTCCGCGAAAACTCTGGCTGGACGAGCGGTTCGCCTTGTCGAACGAAGATTTGTAAATAAAGGGGATGCCCAGTTTCGCGGTGAGCTCCTTCAACTGCCCGGCGACTTCCAGCGCCATGGGTTCGCTTTCGATGACACAAGTGCCCGCGATCAGGAAAAAAGGCTGATCGAGTCCCGCCCGGAACCCGCAAAGGTCAATCGTTGACATTAAGCAATTACCTCTTTGCTGTGTTCCGTATGGTTGGCTTTGTTATGACGGGCGGCCTGAATAAATCCGCTAAATAGGGGATGGCCGCCACGCGGCGTGGAGGTGAACTCCGGGTGAAACTGGCAGGCGATAAACCAGGGATGGCCTTTTAATTCAATGACCTCGACCAGGTTCTGGTCGATGGATTTGCCGGCAACCACCAAGCCGGCCTTCTGTAATGGCTCGAGATAAGCGTTATTAAACTCGTAGCGATGGCGGTGGCGTTCCATGATTTTGTCTTTGCCATACAGGCCGCGCACCTTGGTGCCGGGTTCCAGTAGGCATTCCTGCCCCCCGAGCCGCATAGTGCCACCAAGGTCGGAATCTTCACTGCGGCGCTCTTTCTGCCCGGCGCTGGTAGTCCATTCGGTGATG
>JAKEGK010000079.1 GCA_022627515.1 Gammaproteobacteria bacterium | reverse complement strand
TGTCGCAACGTTTGCCGTAATGGGGCACGTCGCCGCCGCCGCCAAATCAGACACCGACGAGTACGCGGCGCTCAATAAAGTCATCGCCCGGCTCAATTTACCCCACGACATCCATCAGGAAGCCATCGCGTTATACAACGAAGGCAAACAAACTGATTTCAATTTGAATCAGGTTATCCTGCCGTTTTTTACCGTGTGCCGCTACCAAACGCACTTGCTGGAAATGTTTTTGGAACTCCAGTTATACGCGGCGTTTAACGATGGTGATATGAATCCGTCACGGCAGCAAATTCTGCTGAATATTTGCCGTTTGCTCGAAATGTCACGCGCCGATTTCGATCGTATCTTCAGCACGATTAGGGCGGAATATCATTTCCGCCGTGATAGAAAATCCGGCGGTAAAACCCGAACCGAGGATTCCGGTAATCTGGAAGACGCTTACGCGATTTTAAACTTGTCGCCCCGCGCTTCAGATGAGGAAATAAAACAGGCTTACCGCCGTCTTACCAGTATGCATCATCCGGATAAACTGGTCGCGCGGGGGTTGCCGGAAGAAATGCTTAAGATCGCCGAAGATAAAACGCGGGAAATACGCCTGGCTTATGAGCGTATACGCGCTGTGCGGAATTTCTAAGCGCCGTTTTCCTTTTCTGAATAACGTATCCTTTTCGACTACCAATAACGGCCGGCGCTGGCAATAACGCCGATAATCAAGCCCAGGGTCAGGTTAACGGCGACTAAAACGCGTATTTGTCCCAGACGGCGGGCCGCTTCCTGTAAATCGTTCGCCGCAAGCGCTTCGTTCATGCGCCGGTAAGGCGCGAAATACACATGCAGAAAAAGCAAAATCATCAGCAATCCGATTACATGCATGAGATGGATGTCAATGGTAACGAAAGTAAAGCCATCCCAGTTCTTGAATATCATGTAATAGCCCGTGAGCGGCATCAGCATTACAATCAGCCATACCCAGTTAAAGAACCGCGCAAACACAGCTGACCAGAGCGGCAATCGAACCGGCGGTTCCAGCATTTCGGCGGCAACGGGACGTAAACACATATAAGCGAAAAACATGCCGCCAACCCAGATAATGGCGCCTAGCATATGTATACTGAGTGCGAATGCGATCATGATGGATGCTCCAAAAAGGACGTTGATTATTTGTTTCTGTAAGCGTAGCCCAGGCCGGCGATAAACCTGCACGGCGCAGGGTGATTTTCTATGAATCCTTGCCAACGCTAGCGGCCGGTCAACCATACCAACGTTTCCCTAACGTTAGCAAAAACTTTTCCGGTGCGCGACTAACATTTTGTTTGCTATCATTATTTTTGGTGATTTTAAGGACAGGGCAGCCTGGCAGTCTAAATTCTTCTTCATCAGTGCTGAAAATTCCCCGCCAATCAGGTAAAGTCCCCGGTTCGTTCAGCGATAGGCGAAACACGAATTTACACAGACTAGAGGCGATTGTTATGTCAGATTATTTGATTGCACCTTCGATTTTGTCCGCGGATTTTGCGCGATTGGGAGAGGAAGTGACCACTGTGCTGGCCGCCGGCGCCGATATTGTCCATTTTGACGTGATGGATAACCATTATGTGCCCAATCTCACCATCGGTCCTCTGGTCTGTGAAGCCTTGCGCAAGCATGGTGTAAAGGCGCCCATTGACGTGCATCTGATGGTCAAGCCCGTGGACCGCATTATTCCGGATTTTGCCAAAGCCGGCG
Source organism: Gammaproteobacteria bacterium (assembly GCA_022627515.1). Lineage (GTDB taxonomy): Bacteria > Pseudomonadota > Gammaproteobacteria > SZUA-152 > SZUA-152 > JAKEGK01. The sequence goes on along the minus strand of JAKEGK010000079.1, from coordinate 4,013 downwards.
CGACCTATATAACTTTTCATCCGGAAGCTTCCGAACATATCGACCGCAGTCTGCAACTGGTGCGCGACTGCGGTTGCAAATCGGGACTGGTATTCAATCCCGCCACACCGCTGGACTACCTGAAGTATGTGATGGACAAAGTGGACATGGTATTGTTGATGTCAGTAAACCCGGGATTCGGCGGCCAGAGCTTTATTCCCGCCACGTTAAACAAGTTGCGTGAAGCCAGAAAACTCATTGACGCAAGCGGTTACGATATCCGGCTGGAAATCGACGGTGGCGTGAAGGTCGATAATATTCGCGAAATAGCCGAGGCGGGCGCCGATACTTTTGTCGCCGGTTCCGCGATTTTTAGCACCAAGGATTACAAGGCAACCATCAACGCCATGCGCGCGCAACTGGCGGAAGCCAAAAAGTAATTGAAAAAAATTCGGCAATAATAAGGGCGCTGTGCAAGCGCCCTTTTGTTTTCATGCAACCAGTTACACTTTGTTAATTTACATTTCGCCGGACAGTGCCCGCGAGGTGATTGCAAGGCCGTCTGCCGCAGGCATGCGGCAGCCGAGCGTACAGGGACGTATTTACAGCGTGCCTTGCAGGCATCCCTGGGCACTGCGCAACGCGTCAAACAAAAGTGTAACAATATTATTTAAGTTATCAGTTGTGTAAGTTATCAAGCGGTTAGTGAAAGATGAGTATCAAGAAACCGAAAATGATTTTGATCGACGTCGATGGCACGCTGGTGGATAGCGTACCCGATCTCGCCTATTGCGTTGATGAAATGATGAAACGCATGGCAATGCCAGCGCACGGCGTTGACAAGGTGCGCAACTGGGTGGGCAATGGCGTGGACCGGTTGGTGCAGCGTGCGTTGATAGGCCAACTCGACGGCGATCCCGATGAAGCATTGTTTGCCAAAGCGCGCCCCATATTTCTGGAGCTCTATACGGATAATGTCAGCAAGCGCAGCAGGCTCTATGACGGCGTGCGCGAAGGCCTTGCTTACCTGAAAACGCAAGGATATCCGTTGGGCTGCGTGACCAACAAGGCCGAACAATTTACCGTGCCCTTGCTGAAGGATTTGGGCGTGTACGATGATTTCAGCCTGGTGATCTGCGGCGACACGTTGCCTAAGAAAAAACCCGATCCCTTACCCCTGTTACATGCCGCGCGGCATTTCGGAGTCTCCCCGGAGCAGGCGTTGATGATCGGCGATTCCATCAGCGATGTGAAAGCCGCCCGCGCCGCGGGATTCCAGATTATTTGCATGAGTTACGGTTACAATCACGGCGAGGACATCCGCAAGTACCATCCCGACCTGGTTATCGACTCCATGGCCGAAGTAAAAGGCATTTTGTGAACGGGAGCGTAGCCAAAGCGGATGGGATCGCATAAAATACCCCTTCGAAACAACCCGGTACCACAATCCAATACAACACAATCCAATACAATATTGCAATGCAACACGATCACACTAGAAAAATCGCACCGGCAACGCGTTGGACAGCGCAGCAATTGCGGCAACGATGGCGCGGCTAGCCGTTGGTTTTTACGCGTGCGTTCAATTCGCTCTTCGATTTTTTTAGGTGATCAATCATGGACAAAAAACAATTCGCCGTTCTCGCGGCACAAGGCTACAACCGCATACCGCTAAGCCGGGAAGTGCTGGCCGATCTTGATACACCCCTGAGTACCTACCTGAAGCTGGCCGATGGCCCGTATTCCTATCTGTTCGAATCCGTTCAGGGCGGCGAAAAGTGGGGCCGCTATTCCATCATCGGCCTGCCTTGCCGGGTGTTTGTTGAAGTGAACGGCCACAGGATTACCCTGCGTGATGGCGGCGCCATCATCGAGGAACTTGACGCGGAAGATCCCCTGGAATGGATCAAACAATACCAGGGCCGCTTCAGTTCGCCGGTCTTGGAAGACCTGCCGCGTTTTTGCGGCGGCCTGGTGGGTTATTTCAGCTATGACACGGTGCGTTATATTGAACCGCGCCTTGGCAAGTGCCCCAATCCCGATACTCTGAACACACCGGACATCCTGTTGATGCTGTCCGATGAAGTGGTGGTGTTTGACAACCTGCGCGGCAAGTTGCTAGCTGTTGTTTACGTGGATCCGGCGCGCGCTGATGCCTTTGAAAAGGGCCGGCAACGCCTGGATCAACTGGTGTTGCAGCTGGATAAATCGGTTAGTCATGCCCTACCGGCAGGCGCCGGGCAGCATGTGGATGAATCGGATTTTGTGTCCGGTTTCAGCCGCCAGGGGTATGAAGATGCCGTGCGCCGCGCCAGGGAATACATCGTCGAAGGCGACATCATGCAAGTGGTGTTGTCGCAGCGCCTGTCCATTCCGTTCGCGGGGCGGCCGCTGGACTTGTACCGCGCGTTGCGCACCCTGAATCCATCGCCCTACATGTATTATCTCAACCTCGAAGGTTTTCACATCGTCGGTTCCTCGCCGGAAATTCTGGTGCGCGCCGAAGAGGGCGAAGTCACCGTGCGGCCCATCGCCGGCACCCGCCCGCGCGGCAAAACCGCCGCCGAAGACCTGGCCCTGGAAAAAGACCTGCTGGCCGATCCCAAAGAGATCGCGGAACACCTGATGTTGATCGATCTCGGGCGTAATGACGTGGGGCGTATCGCGGAAACCGGCAGCGTGCAGTTGACAGAAAAAATGGTGATTGAACGCTATTCGCATGTGATGCACATCGTTTCCAATGTGACCGGAAGAATAATGCCTGGCTATTCCGCCATCGACGTGCTGCGCGCGACATTTCCTGCGGGCACGGTCAGCGGCGCGCCGAAAATTCGCGCCATGGAAATCATCGACGAACTGGAACCCATCAAGCGCGGGGTTTATTCCGGCGCGGTGGGTTATATTTCCTTTACCGGCAATATGGACACCGCCATCGCCATCCGCACCGCCGTCATCAAGGATAAAACCCTGCATATCCAGGCAGGCGCCGGCATTGTGTATGACTCGATACCCGAAAATGAATGGAATGAAACCATGAACAAAGGCCGCGTCATTTTCAAGGCTGTGCAGATGGTTGAAGGCCAATTGCTTTAAGGCGGGGATGACTTATGTTGCTGATGATTGACAATTACGACTCTTTTACCTACAACCTGGTGCAATATTTTGGTGAGTTGCAGGCGGACGTGCAGGTGTACCGCAACGATAAAATCACCGTGGCGGAGATAGAGAAGCTTAAACCCAGCCATCTGGTCATATCGCCCGGTCCGTGCACGCCAAATGAAGCGGGTATATCGCTGGAAGCCATCAAGTATTTCGCCGGCAGGATCCCTGTTCTCGGAGTATGTCTGGGGCATCAAGGTATCGGCCAGGCCTTCGGTGGCAAAATTGTGCATGCCAACGCGATCATGCACGGCAAAACCTCGCTGATTCATCATAAAGGTGAAGGCGTGTTTAGGGGAATTGAGAGTCCACTGGAAGCGACGCGGTATCATTCTCTGGTTATCGAAAAGCAATCACTGCCTGATTGCCTTGCGATAACCGCCTGGACCGAAAACAGCAAGGGCGAGCTGGATGAAATCATGGGCGTGCGCCACAAGACACTCGAAGTGGAAGGCGTGCAGTTTCATCCTGAATCCATTTTGACCCAGCATGGCCATGCCATGTTGAAAAACTTTTTGGCGCGTTAACCGTTAACGTGGACGATGAGTATTTCGAAGAGAATGGCGGGGAGCCGCGAACAAATTAATGAAATCCCCTCTCCCTTGAGGGAGACGAGTGCATGGATGCAAGAGGTACGAGCCCATGGATGGGCGAAGGTAGAACAATGCAGGAGCAATTGTCGAGGGCGATGCAGGATGCCAAAGACGAGGGATAGAGCCTGCTTCGGACTCGATCCGGGGGCGAGGATGAAATCTCCTGATCTTGTCTCCTCATCCTGGTTCTTTTCTCGAGTTTAGTTCTACTTTGTTACATTAAATAGCCGCGTGCACAGCACGGGAAGCGGAGGCGTCTGGCAAGACCGTTGGCGGCAGGGA
>JAKEGK010000078.1 GCA_022627515.1 Gammaproteobacteria bacterium | reverse complement strand
GGATACCCGTATATTACCCAGCGCGAAAAAATTTACCGAGATGGGCATCAGTTCCGAAAAACCTATCGAAGCGTTAAACCAGATTGAAACGACAACCCGCAGCGTGGAATCCGCCACCGAGCAGGAAGAAAAACTGTCCGATCCGGTTCATTAAACTTTCACTGCAAAATTTCAACAACAAGAGACCGTTAACAACAATAAGGCAACAACTGTAACTATTGATCAATAACAGTCCGATAACAAGAAACCGGAAATGACCATTTATTTACCTTATTATTTAGTGTCTTCATCCAGCGATTCACGCAACGCCTTTTTGCCTTCCTGCACCACTTCCTTGCCCTTCTCCTTGGCGATTTCCGTCACCGATACGTCCCGGAATGGATTGGAATAAAAAGGCCGGTTTTTGCCGATATTCACCCCAAACCAGAGTCCGAGTAACAAACCGATAACAACACCCGAGGTAAATTTTTTCATCCATTGCATGGCAATCCACCTTACAAAGTAATTATTATTCGTTTATGGTAACGCAAGCCGGCCCGCAAACACAAAAAGCCTATCAACATTGCCTTGAAATAGTCCGGTCGCATTATGAAAATTTTCCCGTTGCATCCTTGTTACTGCCGCGCTCCCTGCGGCAGCCCATTGCCGCCATTTATGCCTTTGCCCGGACCGCCGATGACTTCGCGGATGAAGGGCAATTGAGCGAAGCGCAACGGCTGGAAAAACTGAACCACTATTCCCGGCAACTCGAAACACTGGACCAAGAGCAACCCGCGGATCCGGTGTTCATTGCCCTGCGGGACGTCATTCACCGGCGCCATTTGCCGATGCAGCTGTTTCAGGATCTGCTTACAGCGTTCAAACAGGATGTCACCAAAAAGCGTTACGATAATTTTGACGAAGTGCTGCAGTATTGCCGGTATTCCGCCAATCCCGTGGGGCGGCTGCTCCTGCATATCACCGGTCATAACACAGCGCTTAACCTGCAACAATCCGACGCCATTTGCAGCGCATTGCAGTTGATCAACTTTTTGCAGGACGTCGTTCAGGATTATGAAGAAAATAACCGCATCTATTTTCCCCGGGACGAAATGCGGCAATGGGGCGTAACCGAATCGATGATACAACACCAGCAAACCACCGGTGCGATGCGCGCCCTCGTGCAACAACAGGTTCAGCGCACAAAAGCCATGCTGCTGTCGGGCGCGCCACTGGGCAGTGCGATTGCGGGCCGCTTCGGCCTGCAGTTGCGCATAATGATCAACGGCGGTCTGCGGATTTTGAAATTACTTGAAAATCAACAGGAAAATGTTTTTTCCCGTCCCCGCCTGAAAACCATGGATTGGCTCGCTATCACTTACTATGCAGTCTTGAAAAAGCCCATTACCTGAATGGCTTCCCTGTCATCCTGTCAGAAATCCGTTCCAGATGGAGCAACCTGAGCGAGTCAGGTATACTCTGCACTTCCAACACTCACAATAACAGCGCCAATATGACGCCAGATGAATATTGTCAGGAAAAAGCCGCCAAAAGCGGCTCAAGTTTTTATTACAGCTTCTTGTTTTTACCTCCCGGGCAACGTCAAGCAATAACCGCTCTCTACGCGTTCTGCCGCGAAGTGGACGATATTGTTGACGAGTGTCAGGAACCGCATATTGCGCGCGTGAAACTGCAATGGTGGCGCGACAGCATGCGCGAAATGTTTAACGGCACGGCGCAACACCCGGTGCAAATAGCGCTGCTCGAGCCGGTGCGGTCTTTCGAATTACCGCTGGAGCATTTTCTGGAAATCATTGACGGTATGGAAATGGACCTCGACTACAATCGTTATGCCGATTTTGAAAAGTTGTCATTGTATTGTTACCGCGTCGCCAGCGTTGTTGGTTTACTGGCGGCGCGTATTTTCGGCTATAAAGATCCCGCCGTAACGGACTACGCTAAAAACCTGGGCATGGCGTTTCAATTAACGAATATCATAAGAGACATCCGCGAAGACGCGGCGCGCAACCGGATTTACATTCCCCTGGAAGAATTGCGGCAGTTCGGAGTTTGTGAAGCGGATATTCTTGAGCACCGCTTTACCGCCAGCATGGCGCAGCTGTTAAAATTTCAATCGGCGCGCGCGCGCGGATATTATGAAAAGGCCTTCCACTATTTACCGGAACAGGACCGCTATACACAACGCAGCGGCCTGATTATGGCGGCAATCTACCTGAATACTCTGAAGGTCATCGAAAAAGACAATCACCGCGTAATGGACGGCCGCGTTTCCCTGACGCCTGTCAGAAAACTGTGGCTGGCCTGGAAAACCGCCCGCACGGAAAAAAAGCGTCACAAAAAATATATCCAGATGTGCCGCACATGATATGCGCTACTCTGTAACTCCAAAATTTAATTCAAAGACCCTGTGACCAAAACCAGACCTGTAACAGTCGTGGGAGGAGGTTGGGCCGGATTAACCACGGCAGTGGAACTGGCCCGTCACGACATCCCGGTCCTGCTGCTTGAATCCGCCAAGCAACTGGGCGGCCGCGCCCGCCGCGTGCCATTTGAAAACAATATCGCGGTTGAAGGCCAGCAGGAAGAGGATTCAGGGGACTACATCGATAAAATCAGTGTCGACAATGGCCAGCATTTACTGCTGGGCGCCTACGACTCGACGCTTGCAATGCTGCGCACAGTGGGAATCAGCGAGGAATCGGTTCTGCGTCGTGAAAAATTAGCATTGAATATGAGGCGCCGCAACGGACGGGATGTTACTATTAGCGCCGGGCGGTTGCCGGCGCCATTGCATATCGCGCAAGCCCTGTTGTTTGCTTCCGGATTAGCGGTAAGCGATCGCATAAAAGCACTGCGATTTTGCCGGGCATTGTTGAAAATCAATTTCACGCTGCGGGACGATGAAAGCTGCCTGCACTTGTTCAGGCGTTTTCAGCTAACAAACGATGTCATTAAAACCATCTGGGAACCATTGTGTATTGCGGCATTAAATACACCGGTTGAAACAGCATCGGCCAGTGTATTTTTACGCATCCTGGGCGAGGCATTCACCAACAGGCGCAGTGAGTCGGATTTGCTTTTTCTGAAAGTGGATCTGGGCAAGGCGTTTCCCGACGGCGCGGTCAATTATATTGAAAAGTATGGCGGCAGTGTGCGCCTTGGTCAGCGCGTGACTGAACTGGTTATTGAAAACCGGCAAATAAAAGGATTAAAGTTACCCAATAGTGAAATAGAATCAGAATTCGTGGTATTGGCCACATCGTATTTTGCGGCACACAAATTGCTGGCTCCTCATGCGGCGCTGGTTGAACCAACGCAACAACTGACACAACAATTAACAAAATTAAAATCACAGCCGATTGTCACCGTGTATTTACAATATCCTGAACACATAACTCTGAACGCCAACATGGTCGGACTGGTCGGCACGACTTCGCAATGGATATTTGACCGCCGGATACATGGTCAACCGGGATTAATGGCTGTCGTTATCAGCAGCAACGGTACGCATATGAAGCTGGACAACAAAGCGCTATGCGCGCAAGTCGAAAGTGAAATCGGGCAGTTTTTCCCTGGCTGGCCCAAAGCCATTCAGCGCATGGTTATTCGCGAAAAAAGAGCAACTTTTGACTGCGTCGCCGGCTGCAATAGCTACAGGCCCGGCAATTACACTCCGATACAGGGATTATGGCTGGCTGGAGACTATACTGACACCGGTTTGCCGGCGACATTGGAAAGCGCCGTGCGCAGCGGCAAACGTTGCGCGCAAGCAATAATAAGAACAATCCATCAATCCGGAGACCTTAGTTAACATGCAAGAGTATCATCCGCAGAAAGATTTACTCAAAGACCGCGTAATTCTGGTGACCGGCGCGGGTGATGGTATCGGCGCCGCGGTCGCGCAAGACTACGCCAAATACGGCGCCACGGTAATTCTGCTGGGCCGTACCCAGAAAAAACTTGAAATAGTCTATGACCTGATTGAACAAGCCGGCTACCCGCAGCCCGCCATTTATCCGCTGGAACTGCAACTGGCCACACCCAAGGATTACAAGTTACTGGCCGCCACGATCGATAAAGAGTTTGGCCGCCTGGATGGTTTGCTGCACAACGCCGCGGTATTGGGTACGTTGACGCCGATCGAACATTACGACAACCGGCTTTGGGCGCATGTACTGCATGTTAATTTAAACGCGCCGTTCATGCTCACCAAAGCCTGCCTGCCATTGCTTAAAAATGCCAAGGAAGCCTCCATCATATTCACTTCGGCCAATGTCGGTTACAAGGGCCAGGCATACTGGGGCGCCTACGCCGTTTCCAAAGCTGCTTGTGAAAATATGATGGAAATTCTTTCCGAGGAACTGGAAGTCAACACCAATGTGCGCGTCAATAGCGTCGATCCGGGACGCGTCAGGACGCGGATGAATGCCCTTGCATATCCCGGTGATGACCCCCGCAACATTCCCGCTCCCAAAGATATCACCGCCGTGTATCTTTACCTGATGGGTCCGGACAGCACCGGCGTTACCGGAGAACGGTTCGACGTTTAATCAAGGCGCCGGGAGCCCGCAGTTATCCGGCGCCAAATTCACGGCACGCCGGCCGTACGAGGTACTTAACTTACTGTTTCTTCAAGCAGTTTCAAATAACCGGCGACTTGGCACGATATTCGCTTAAACCGAATTAACATTGTTAACGAGGTTGGAGCTATGTCGTCCGTCCCGCAAACCGATAACAAAATCCTGCCGGTAAAAAGCAACGGCAGCCTGGCGTCGCTGCTGAATACGAAGCGGCAAAATACCATTGCCGGCAATGACCGTATTCTGCACCTCACCGGCCTGCTGCAAACATCCTTGAATGCCGAGGAAATCATCTCCCATTTCAGCAATGAAATCAGCCCGCTCATTGCGCACGATCATGTGAATTACGTTAACGAAAAACTTGATATCAATTTTGTTATCGGTTCGCGGGCGCGTTACTCCCTCACTTACGAACTGACCATCAACGAAATCCGGCTGGGTATACTCAGTTTCTCACGCAATAAAAAATTCACCGATGCTGAAACCGGAGAGCTGGAAAGCCTGATCTGCGCCTTGCATTATCCGTTGCGCAACGCGCTGCTTTACAGCGAGGCCGTGCATGCCGCGCATAAAGATCCGCTGACCGGTGTTGGCAACCGCGCCGCCATGACAACTACTTTGCACCGCGAACTGGAAAAAGCCTTCCGTCACAGCCGTTCATTGGGCGTCATCATGATGGACATTGACCATTTCAAGAAGATCAATGACAAGTATGGTCATTCGATCGGTGATTTCGCGTTGCAATCGCTGGTTGAATGCGCGGAAAAAAGCGTGCGCATCTCCGACATGATGTTTCGTTATGGCGGCGAGGAGTTCGTGATCGTACTTCCGGAGACGGATGAAACCGGCGTATTGCGTTTGGCGAAACGCATCCGGCGCCGTGTGGAAAAACTGGAGATCCGGATACAAGGCCATTCTATTAACATCACCGTGAGCATTGGCATCGCGACTTTGCGGGAATCAGACGATGAGAAATCGTTCATCGCGCGCGCAGATGACGCGCTTTACCAGGCCAAGCGTGACGGCCGCAACTGCATCCGCATTGCGATGTAAATGTCAAATGCGGCAGTTGTGAAAAACAGCGGCCCTTTACAACAATAATAATCGGCAAGGTTTTGTACAAAGCGGTAAATTGCCTCCCAAATGAGCATGATATCATCTGATCTCATGCTCTTTTTTTTGGCCACACCGATTTTGCGTTTTTGCCCGCGGTTTTTTTAGTTACGGATTTTTTGGTCTGGGTTTGTTTTGCTGGCGGTTTTTTACTCCGCGCTTTCTTAATAACGGCGTTTTTGCTTAGCAACCTGTTTATTTTTGCCTGGGAACGAACCGCGGTTCTTTCCTCTACCTGCTCATAGGGTGACGCAAGTTTTACGCTGGCATACAACTCCTCGATCTGCGCCCGCTCCAGTTCCTCGCAACCGCCTTTTTTTAAGCGGCGTGGCATCCGCACGCTTCCAAACAGGTTTCGCGAAAGCCGGTTAACCTGCACACCCTGAGTCTCCCAAAGACGCCGCACTTCCCGGTTACGCCCTTCATGCAATATCACCGTGAACCAGTGGTTTTTGCCTTCACCTCCCACTTCGGTAATACTCTCAAAGCGCGCCATGCCGTCCTCCAGTTGAACTCCTTGTAATAGATTCCGCAGCATCTGCGGCGTCACGTCTCCGTAAATCCGCACCGCGTATTCGCGTTTGATTTCATATTTGGGATGCATGAGGCGGTTGGCCAGCTCGCCATCCGTCGTCGCCAGCAATAAGCCGGTGGTATTGATATCCAGCCTGCCGACTAACACCCAGCGTCCGGCGCGTATCCGTGGAAAATCCTCAAACACGCTGCGCCGGCCTTCCGGATCCGAACGTGAACACACGGTACCCACATCTTTATGATAGGCGATAACTCTGGGCAACACTTGTTGCACCGGCTTGAGACGCAGATACTTGCCATCCAGCCTGACCCTCTCGGCGCCGCTGATACGGTCACCCAAATCCGCGACCCGTTCATTAATCGTAACGCGGCCCTCCGAGATCCAGCGCTCAATCTCACGGCGGGAGCCCAAACCCTGGCGGGCCAGTACTTTCTGGAGTTTTTCAGTCATGGGGTGATTGTTTCACAATTATGAAAAGTTTTCGCGAGCATTTTTTTACACTCGGCGGAATGGCCTGGCTATCTGCATCAACGCGGGAGTTATTCTTTTCTGGCAAGCCGCTCGAAGCCGCCGCCGCGCGGTCCGCGCAAATGCCTTCCCTGTTTTTTAATAAACGTACGCCGAATATAAAAAGCTTATTTCTATTGTTTTGAAATAGTGGCGGGCGGCGCAATTTTTAAAACACAGCCGGATTACAACTCAACGCACAACAAACCTAACCGCCAAACTTCGAATCAAAATCTCCCGCCACCGCATAATCAGCTTCACTATCCAGCGCTGCGGTTTCCAGTATCGTTTCGTCGTCAGCGGCGGAATCTTCAACAGCGGCAGCCAGCATCACATCGTCACGATCGTCCTGGTTGGTATCGATCTCTTCTTCGGTGATGTCTTCATCGCCGATGTCAGCGGCAGTATTGTCTTCATTACTCGCGGCAGACAGAGCTTGTTCGCCGGTTGCGTCACTGGCTGGTTCAGAACCCGGCGGGATTGCATCGTCTGCTGCCGCCTCCAGCTGCTGCAATTCTCCGGTGCCGGCGGCCTCGCCGGCTATGTCATCGTGTTCCAATCCCGGTTCCTGCAGATGCAGCTCGGGATTGATTTTGTCGAGGTCGCGAATTTCCGCGAGAGTGGGTAACTCATCCAGCGAGCTCAGATTGAAATAATCCAGGAATGCCTTGGTCGTTGCATACAGCGCGGGTTTGCCCGGCACATCGCGATGACCGACCACACGCACCCATTCACGCTCAAGCAAAGTTTTAATTATTTGGGAGCTCACCGCCACGCCCCGCACGTGTTCGATTTCGCCGCGCGTAATCGGTTGTTTGTAGGCAATCAGCACCAGGGTTTCCAGCAACGCCCGTGAATAACGCGCCGGCTTTTCTTCCCACAAGCGGGACACCCAGGGCGAAAAATCTTTTTTGGCCTGAAAACGGTATCCGGAACTGACTTTCTTCAGCTCCACGCCGCGCGAAGCGTTTTCCGCCTCGATAGCATCCAGCGCTTCTTTGAGCGAATCACGTGTTGGCGGTTCCTTGTCTTCTGCGAACAGGTCCAGCATTTTCTCGATGCTTAAAGGTTCGCTGGACGCCATAATCGCGGCTTCCAGTATTTGTTTTAATTGTTGGTTGGTGTTTGACATTTTTCCGCTACCGTTACATGAATTGGTTCATAAGGATTGGTTTGCACGATCCCGATCAGGGATTCCTTGACCAGTTCCAGAATTGCCAGAAAAGTCACGACAACTCCGAGGCGGCCTTCCCTGGGATCAAACAATTCCACGAATGGAATGAATTTGCCCGGTTGCACGCGGCTCAAAATAACCGACATGCGTTCCCGGACTGACAAGGGTTCCATCTGTACATGATGGTGTGTAAACATATCCGAGCGCACCAGCACATCCTTTAAGGCATGCAGCAAATCTTTCAGTTCCACGTTGGGATGCAGCTTGCGCACGCTCAGGTTGGGTACGGCGACCGACACCGAAAAGTTATCCCGCTCCAGGCGGGGCAGTTCGTTGAGGTTTTCGGCGGCTGTCTTGAATCGTTCATATTCCTGAAGCCGCCGCACCAGTTCGGCCCGGGGGTCATCCTCTTCCTCTTCTTCACTGACCGGCCGCGGCAACAACATTCGCGACTTGATTTCCGCCAGCATGGCGGCCATTACCAGATAGTCCGCCGCCAGCTCAAAGTGCAATTCCTTCATCATCTCAACATACTCGATATACTGACGTGTGATTTCCGCGATGGGAATATTGAGAATATCAAGGTTGTGGCGCTTGATAAGATATAAAAGAAGGTCAAGCGGTCCTTCGAAGGCATCCAGAAATACTTCCAACGCTTCCGGGGGAATATAGAGATCTTTGGGAAGTTCGGTAATGGCGGTTCCATGCACAAACGCAATGGGAATCACTTCCGCGGTGGTTGCAGTGACAACCTGCGCGGCATCGGACAAAACGCTTTCCACAGCATCTTCCGCAAGGTCAGCGGGAGTGTCTTCAGCAATGGATTTTACAACTTCTTCCACCATACTATTGTTTCCAGACATTATTACCAGACAATCCTGTATTTTTTATCTTCCATTTCACTAACAGCATTTTTACCGGTAGGCCAGGCCCATCGCCGCCCGGACTTCTTCCAGAGTATCGTCCGCCACATCACGCGCGGCTTCCACCCCTTCCGTGATCAGGTTTTGCACTATTTTCGGATCTTCCAGGTACTCCGCGCTCCGTTCCTGAATCGGCGCCAATTCTTTCAACACCGCATCGATAATCGGCTGTTTGCAATCGATGCAACCAATCCCCGCCGTGGTACAACCTTGTCGTACCCAGTTCCTGGTTTGTTCATCAGAATAAATCTTGTGAAATTCCCACACAGGACATTTATTGGGATCGCCGGGATCCGTACGCCGCACCCGCGCCGGGTCGGTAGGCATGGTACGCAGTTTCTGTTCTACGTCCGCGGGATTTTCCCTGAGTGAGATGGTATTCCCATACGATTTTGACATCTTTTGGCCATCCAGTCCCGGCATTTTTGGTGATTCTGTCAACAATGCCTGTGGTTCAGGGAGAATTATTTTACCTTCCCCTTCCAAATATCCAAATAACCGTTCGCGGTCGCCGAGGGTAATGTTTTGCTGGTTATCCAGCAATGCCCGGGCGGTTTCCAGGGCCTCCTGATCGCCCTGTTCCCGGTATTTTCTACGTAACTCTTTGTAAAGCTTCGCGTTCTTTTTACCCATCTTGATAATCGCAGCTTCCGCCTTTTCTTCAAATCCCGCTTCGCGTCCATAGAGATGATTAAAGCGGCGCGCAATTTCCCGTGTCAGCTCCACGTGGGCCACCTGATCCTCTCCTACTGGGACCTGACCCGCCTTGTAGATCAGAATGTCCGCGCTTTGCAGCAAGGGATAGCCGAGAAAACCGAAGGTCGCAAGATCTTTTTCCTTCAGTTTTTCCTGCTGGTCTTTATAGCTGGGCACCCGTTCCAGCCAGCTCAGTGGTGTAATCATGGACAGTAACAGGTGCAGCTCCGCGTGCTGCGGCACCTGGGACTGGATAAAAATCCGGGCGGAACCAGGATTAATACCCACTGCCAGCCAATCGACCACCATATCGAAAGCACTGGCGGCAATATTGGATGGATCATCGTAGTTCGTGGTGAGCGCATGCCAATCTGCAACAAAGAAAAAGCATTCATAAGTGTGCTGCAAGCGCAACCAGTTTTTTAATACCCCATGGTAATGGCCCAGATGCAGCGCTCCGGTCGGCCGCATTCCCGACAAGACACGCTGATATTGCGACGGCACAGAACTCAAACTTTTCTCCTTCTAGTTTCGATTAAGAGTTTCGCGTTAATAACATCATGATGCGCGGATCAATACCGATCCCCACACCCAATGCCTGGATGATCTGGGGATCAATGCCAAACACAAATGTTATAAATTTCAGATACCAGATGAGGGGAGGCAACATAATCGTGCCCAGTATCCCCGTAAACAACAGGACCACGAGTATAAGAAGTCCATAGGGTTCGAGTCGACTGAATTTATATGACCAGGGACCCGGCAACAGGCTGGACATTATCCGGCCACCGTCCAATGGCGGCAATGGAATCAAGTTCAAAATCATTAAAATGCCGTTGATAAAAATCCCGGCGAATCCCATGTAAACCAGCGGATAACTGATTGTGGACGCCGTCGCCGGCAGTAACAACGCGATTTTTATCATGAGCGCCCAAAACAGGGCCATCAATAAATTGGCAGAGGGTCCCGCTACAGCCACCAGGCCCACGTCCCGCTTGGGGTGCTTGAGATTTTCCCAGGTAATGGGCACTGGTTTCGCCCAGCCAAACAGAAATCCCGTCAACCATAGCATGGCGACCGGCAATATCACGGTGCCGACGAGATCGATGTGCTTTAATGGATTCAGGGTCAGGCGTCCCAGCATTTGCGCGGTCGGATCGCCCAGGCGCTTGGCGACCCAACCATGAGCAACTTCGTGAATGGTAATGGCAAATAAAACGGGCAGTGCAAACGCAACTATAAGCTGGATTTTATTTAACATGAGCGAATTGTATCGGGTTTAAGGCACTACGTCCTTGTTGACACGATGTTTTTTATTAATATTCGATACTGCGTCAAACAGAAGTGCAGATTTCGCACCGATATCATTAAGCTAATGATTCTGCGTTTCGATGAAGTGAGAGATATCCCCTTTGCCCTGACGCACCACG
>JAKEGK010000077.1 GCA_022627515.1 Gammaproteobacteria bacterium | reverse complement strand
TACCGGTCCCGGGAGTGAGGCATGAAATACCTGCCGCTGCTGTGGGCCAATTTGTCGCGGAAAAAGACCCGCACCATTCTCACCATACTTTCCGTTATCGTCGCCTTTTTGTTGTTCGGCATGCTGGATGCCGTGCGCGTGGCCTTTAGCGTGCGTGACAGTCTGGAAGGCGCCAGCCGCCTGGTGGTCGGTTCCAGGCTGTCCATCATCCAGCCCTTGCCGTACGCTGATTTGCAGCAGATCCAGCGCATCGGCGGGGTGGACGCGGTGGTGTATGCCAACTGGTTCGGCGGCATCTATCAGGATCGGAAAAATTTCTTCGCCAACTTCGCGGTCAGCCCAAACTATCTGGATATCTATCCGGAGTTTATTTTGCCGGAGGAGCAGAAACAGGCGTTTTTAACCACGCGCACGGGCGCCGTGGCGGGCGAGAATCTGGCAAATCGTTTCGGGTGGAAGCTTGGCGATAAGATCCCGCTGGAAGCCACTATCTTTCCGCATAAAAATGGCGGCAACACCTGGACCTTTGATCTGGTCGGGATATTCAAGGCGCGCGAGTCGCGGGACCGCAATCAGGAAGATCAAATGCTGTTCCGCTACGACTACTTCGACGAAGGCCGGACCTTTGGCAACGGCACCGTCGGTTGGTACGTGGTGAAGATCGCCGATCCGGAACGCGCCGCGGAGATTGCGCAGGCTATCGACGGCCTGTTCGCCAATTCCGCCGACGAAACCAAGACTCAAACCGAACAGCAATTCGCGCTGGACTTCGTCAAGCAAATGGGGGACATCGGTTTGATTGTCACTTCGATCATGGGCGCGGTGTTTTTTACCATTCTGCTGCTGACCGGCAACACCATGTCGCAAGCGGTGCGCGAGCGCATCCCCGAATTGGCGGTGTTAAAGACGCTCGGGTTTTCC
Source organism: Gammaproteobacteria bacterium (assembly GCA_022627515.1). Classification (GTDB taxonomy): domain Bacteria; phylum Pseudomonadota; class Gammaproteobacteria; order SZUA-152; family SZUA-152; genus JAKEGK01. Next base: position 9,152 of record JAKEGK010000077.1, on the reverse strand, counting down.
AATCAGCGGGTGTTGTGGCTTGTGCTGGGTGAGTCTTTGCTTCTGGTCATCCTGGGCGGCACAGCCGGGTTGTTATTGTCGATGCTGGGCGTGAACGCGTTAAGCGCCGCGTTCCGCGGCGGCGTATTTCAGGTGGACATTCATTCCTGGCTCACCGGCGCCGGCTTGATGGTATTGCTGGCGGTGGGCGTGGGATTGCCGCCGGCTTTGCGCGCCATGCGCTTGCGCATCGTCGACGCGCTCGCCGCGCATTAAACAGGAGGGAAATTGATGCGGTGGCTTTTGCAAATTCTGGAAATTACCCGAATCGGGCTGACTACGATTCCGCAACGGATGGGATCCGTGCTGGTAATCGTAGTGGGCATTGCCGGTGTCGTCGGAGTGTTCGTCGCGTTGTTGGCCATGGGTGAAGGTTTTCAATCGGTGCTTGCCAAGGCCGGACGCCTTGACGAAAGCATCGTCTTGCGCAAAGGCGCCAACGCCGAGATGAACTCCGGCCTTAGCCGCGACGAAGCGGTGTTGATCACTCAGGCGCCGGGTATACTGAAAAATGCCGGGAATCAACCAATCGCTTCGGCGGAAGTCGTGGTGGTGGCCAACCTGCCCAAGAAAACCACCGGCACGGATGCGAATGTGGAAATCCGCGGCGTCGGACCGCTCGTATGGGAACTGCGGCCCAACGCGCAAATGATTGAGGGCCGTCGTTTCGAATTGGGCAAACGCGAGTTGGTGGCCGGTAAAGGAGCGCAATCGGAGTTTGCCAATCTGAGCATTGGCTCAACCATTAAATTGGGCCAACAGGATTGGCAAGTGGTGGGGACATTCGTCACCGGTGATGCGCACGAGTCTGAACTGTGGGGCGACGCCGAAGTGGTGCAGGGTGCGTACAACCGCAACGGTTATCAGTCGGTGACGCTTAAACTTACCGATGTAAACGCCTTCGATACTGTCAAGGCGGCGCTGAGCACCGATCCGCGCTTGACGGTGGATGTGCAACGCACGCGCGACTATTACGCGACACAATCCGAAGACCTGACCCGTTTGATTCGAATTCTCGGCGTGGCGATTGCGTCCATCATGGCTATTGGCGCGGTGTTCGGCGCGCTCAATACCATGTACACGGCGGTCGCCACGCGCGCCCGCGAAATCGCCACCTTGCGCGCGATCGGATTTGCCGGCTTGCCGGTAGTGATTGCCATCATGCTCGAAGCAGCCTTGCTGGCGCTGCTGGGCGGACTGATCGGCGTTGCGGTGTCCTGGTTTCTTTTCGATAAATACACGGTATCCACGCTGGGATCGAACTTCAGCCAGGTGGTGTTTGCCTTTCAGGTATCGCCGCAACTTATTCTCAACGGACTTACATGGGCGCTGGTGATCGGCCTGGTGGGCGGTTTGATCCCCGCCATCGCCGCCGCGCGTTTGCCCGTCACTGCGGCGTTGCGGGAAAACGCGTAACATTCTTATCACGGCATACGGTGATAAAAAGCCGCATGGAATCTGCTCGCCGCAACTCTGATGCCTGGTATCGCGCGCCGGGCTTGCTAACCGGCCAGTGTATACATATATATGTGCATATGTAGATGTACCGCCGTTGGCTGATTCGATAAAATCTACAGGCGTCCGGGGGAAGAGCGGTAATCCGCCCGATTGACGATTCAATCAGTAATTGAGTTATCGTGTACAGGTTGATTTGCCGGTTGCTGACAAATAGCCTGCCGGCAGGGAATCAAAACTAACTGCGTTTATAAAAAGGTGAATGTATGCCAGAAATAGTGAATCAGCTTGATGTTTTTGCGAAATTTATCGATATCGCCAATGAAATCGCCAAACTCCCGGCGCTGGTATTACCGCAATATCAAGCTGCTGCCGGGGATATGTATCAAATAAGCCAGAAGCTGCTTATGGCAAATGAAAATCTGTCGCGCTGGCGTAACCGGTTTATTTATTTTGATTTCCGGCAGGCTGACGCCCGCACGGAATTTTTCAATTTGCTCCAGGAATACAACACAATGAAAAGCGGCCCGGAATTCCAGCGGCTCAAATTCAGCTGTCATGACATCAACAACATCTATAGCCAACACATTTCTTCAAAGATTGCGGATTGGTTCATTAAAAAGCAGAAAAAAGAAGAAGTCGAAGGTATTTTTGCGTCGCTGACGGATGCCGATAGGGGGATGGTGGCTTTTACCTATGATGCAGTCGTCAAACAAATTGACCATTTTATTGAAAGCGTTGAAACGCATGTGAACGCCGGCGCGTTTAACGATGCGGAAGAGGAGCGGCTGAAGTTCAAGGTGGAGTCCAAAGACATTGCTGGTGCGCTGGTGAAATTCAATGGCGAGCTTTCAGATCTAGTCATCAAATTTGCGAAGATTGCGCGTGTGCCCGTGACGATATGAGCGCTTCAAAAAGCCGCGTGCCAACTTGAAGCAGATATACGAACCGTCAGGCGACAGACATGGAATATGAATTGAATCATCTGAAGCAACCGGTCGGTCCAGCCGTCCGCGAATGGAAGCCTCCACAACGCCCGAAGCGGGAGGCTATGGTTGGGCGCTTCTGCCGCCTGGAACCAATCGACCCAATGCGTCATGCCGAAAGCCTCTATGCCGCTAACGCCCTGGATGTTGAGGGAAGGAACTGGACCTATCTTCCCTATGGCCCCTTCGAAAGCCTGGACAGCTACCGCACCTGGATCGAACAATGCTGTTGCGGAAGTGATCCACTGTTTTACGCAATTGTTGACCTGGCAAACGGTGAAGCGGTGGGTGTCGCAAGCTATTTGCGAATCGATCCGGATAATGGCTCGATTGAAGTCGGCCATATCAACTATTCGCCGCGGCTGCAACACACTCCCGCCGCTACCGAAGCCATGTATCTTATGATGGCGCACGCCTTCGATCTCGGCTACCGGCGCTATGAGTGGAAATGCAATGCGCTAAACGCCCCCTCGCGCACCGCGGCGCAGCGTCTCGGCATGTCTTTCGAGGGTGTTTTCCGGCAGGCGGCGGTCGTCAAGGGACGTAATCGCGATACGGCGTGGTACGCGGCGATTGACCAGGAATGGCCTGCCATCAAAGATGCATTCTTACAGTGGCTCAGTCCTTCCAATTTCGACGAGCGGGGCCGGCAGCGGTTACGGCTTTCTGCTCTGACGTCGCCCATCATTAAACAGCGTGGTTAACGCGCCAAAAAATGTGACAGTGTTGCCTAATCCGCCGCTCAACACAGACGCATTAAAAGCCGCGCGCCGGTTAGCGGCGCGTAAAAGCCAATAAAAAATAAAACATATGAAGAAAATTACGTTACAAAATTACAGTGAAGACAAGTACTATCCAAAGGTAGTGGATGCTGTTGATAAGATATTGATCCACGGTGGAGAAGTCCGGCCAATTGATGTATTTATCAAAATGGGACTGGTTGAAAAGAAAAACATTGAAAGTTGGGAAAATGGCCAAATTCCTTATTTAGAAATGGTGTTACATGGTAGTTTGTCTAAACTAAACAGAATTCTGCGAATTATCAGGTTTCATGCGCATGATTTAAATTTGAGACCGAAAATTACGCCCTATAAAAGAGGTAAAAAAGTTTTGCGTTTTTCCAAAAGCGGAGATGCTAAATTGGAAGAAGCCTATTCCAGGCATTTTGTGAAAATCGGCCAATCCGGAGCTAAAAGGCGTGATAGCGAGACCGGGATTTCCGGTAATCAAATGGTAGAGATTACTAAATGACTAAGCGGCGTTCCATGAAAACAGTCGCGGGTATTTTCGCCGGAATATTGCTGAGCCTGGCTGTATTTGCACATTGGCCTGCACTACAGCTACCCGAAGGAACGCAAGCGGATACCATTGTTGTTTACAAATCGCAACGAAAGCTCGTGATCCGTCGCGGCGGAGAAACTCTCAAAGAATATTCGGTCGCCCTTGGTGGCGTTCCCATAGGACCGAAAACACAAGAAGGCGACGAAAAGACCCCCGAAGGTTCCTATAAAATCGACTATCGGAAACCGGACAGTGCATTCCATTTGGCGCTTCATATCTCTTATCCTGACGAACAAGAAAAATCGGAGGCAGCCGCACGAGGCGTATCGCCCGGCGGATTGATTATGGTTCATGGCATAAGAAATGGATTCGGTTTTCTTGGACGCCTCCATCGCATCCTGGATTGGACAAACGGATGTATCGCGGTCACGAACCAAGAAATTGATGAAATAGCACGTGTGGTTTCCGATGAAACACCTATCGATATTCTTCCGTAATAAGAGAATGGCCAACCACCGTTTCGCGAGCAATATCGTGGATGCTGCTACGCGCCTCAAGACGCCTCAGGCGGAGCGGTAGCACTCAGCGTGAAACCTGTGCTCATACGAATCCTTTCACTTTTGTCATTGTTGATCGTCTCAACTGTATGCAGTGCCAACAGTACCTGCTTTGGGACCACCAGTGATGGGCGTCTTGAGAATGGCGTTCAACTTCCCGCGGCCGGACCGAACTTTGTGTCCTACGGAACGGTTCCGGCACTGGCCGGAAGAACCTACGTTCATAGCCGGGTGCGGGATGTCATTGTCGCAGCGTATCAAATGCTGGAGCGGGAGCAACCAGGGAAAGTGTTTAAATACGCTGAAACAGGGTTTCAACAGGGCGGCGCCTTTAAACCGCACAAGACACACCGGAACGGCCTCTCGGTAGATTTCATTGTCCCGGTTATTAACTCCAAAGGTCAGTCCGTTCAATTGCCTACCCATCCATTCAACAAATACGGCTATGGAATCGAGTTCGACGGGGAGGGCCGCATTGATGACTACAGAATCGACTACGAAGCACTGGCAGCGCATATTGTCGCTTTGCATAAGACGGCACACGCACAGGGTATGGGAATTTGGCGCGTCATATTCGATCCCCAGTTGGCTCCGAACCTTTACCAGACCCGATATGGTATGTACATCAAGCAAAATATCCAAATTCCGGCCAAAGCATCTTGGGTGCGTCATGATGAGCATTACCATGTGGATTTCCTGGTTGAGTGCAAACCGCTCGTGCGCTAGGCTGATACAGGGGGATATTTGGTCTGATGTTTTTCCCCGATCGGGTACAGGGCTTCCGGGAAATGTACCGCACCCTCAAACCCGGCGGCCGGGCCGCGGTAACCAGTTGGGCGCCTGTTTCTGATTCACCATTGATGCAATTGATGTTCGGCGCCATGGGTGCAGCCTTTCCCAAAAAGCCGGAAGCCGACAGCAGCAAGATACTCAACCTCGAAGATCCGGATAATTTTAAACGTGAAATGGAACAGGCGGGTTTTGCCAAAGTGTCTATTACCCATTTTGATGGCCGCTGGACATTGACCGATGTTGAGGAATTTATTGATTCCATGGTGCGGGGCAACGCGCCGATCGTGATGCTGAAAAACCAGTTAGGTGAAGACATGTGGACAGAGAAAAGGGCGATCATGCTTGAGTGGCTGAAAGGTCAGATACCACAAGTCCCTGTGACTTTGCACTCCAGAGCGTATATCGGGGTGGGGCAAAAATAAATGAAACCGGGTTAGAACCCGGTTTGAATATCAGAAACCGAGGTGTCTAATTCTGGTTAGCAAAAACTATCTTGCACTAGCCGCGGCTCGATCTGACAGTTTCCGGTTTCAACGGGATAACTGACAGATCGAGCCGCGAGTAGTGCAGCGGAGATTATGCGCCGTCTTCCTCGATTGTGGACAGCCCCACCAGTTCACGCCACAAAATCCGGCCGCCAGGTGTGCTGTATCCGTCGGTTGCCCGGTCATCTGACCACAGTTCGAAAGAAAACGCGCAGAATCCGTGTCCGCCCAGCCAATCCGGGACCGGTGTCACTGTTACTTCGACATAACCATCCAGATCAGCGCCTGGAATATCCGGTGTTCCGTGGTACCGGAAAGGACTTGCATCAACATAGGCCCCGGAAATCGGTGTGCCACTGATACCGACCGGCGTATTGGAACCACGATACACTTTGAGATTGAATGAATCGAGAAATCCTTCCGCGTCGCGTACACGGTAGCGGACTTGAAGCGGTGTAGTTGCCGTCGCCAGATCGATTAGCGCGCATTCGCCAGGATCCGTCTCACCCACAAGTTTAACGAAATCTATATCACCTGTGGACAGAACGTTGTCGATGTAAAGAGGGAATAAGTCGTATGCGCCGGTTACCTTATTTCGGGTTGAATCATAGCCCTGAATGCGAAAGTAAACTCCGCCAGCTTCCGGTTGATAACGCGACGTGAGCAATTTTATCTTGCGGTGCCGATGGGATACCGCCCAGTTTTCGTCCGTTTCAATATTGACATAAGCAGGCACGATGGATTCAGCACCGCCGGGTCCGTTAACGAATAAACTCATGTTGAACGGTCCTACTTTTTCTTTATCAAAAGTACCGTCACCCTGTTTTTTATCATACTCATACAGTTCGTCAACGTAGTGCCATGTGGATTCGCTGAAGTGCCTGTATTGCAGCGTATAGTGAGTAACTACAGGATCGCTGTCTTCAAAGCAACCATAGACATAAATCCTGCCGCGCCAGGCGCCATGAAGAATGGCCGGCCCGCCGGAAGCGGTAGGCAAGTTAGTGATGGTGCCGTCACTATGAAGCGTGGAATGCGGGTTAGGCAAAATGGAGATGTTGCCCAGGTATTGAATAGCCCTGCCGCCCTGGCACGGTTTTTCCACCCCTTCGATTTGCGATTCGGGAATGCAGAGATTTATTCGTTTTATATTGGGGACGTTATAGTACGGTGCGGTTTCAAACGCGACACCTTCCGGCAAACTTTCCATAATCTGCACAATGATATCGGGCAGAGCGGCCGTGGCTGCGTCCTCACCTGTCGCAATATCGCTGCCCGCTTCGGTAATAAGTTCCGAAACGGATCGGGAAAAACGGAACACATAATTGCCCATGAAGTCGGTTGAAGCCGTGCCCAAGGTTTCCCGGTTACCTTCTCCGGTGTAGGGGCCGCCCGTTAATTCGGTGGCGGTACGGTCGTATTCCTGAAACCGCAATAGCGTTTCGGCTAAGGGATTTACTTCACAGTTAACCAGCACCAGGTCCTTGATCTTGCCTAAAACCGACAAATCCTCTTTAGTCAGCAGCGCAGTGGATGACGTGTTAACGTAGCGTTCCAACGCCGCAGCTTGTGTCACTTTGACCGCGGAACCCGCTGTTTTACTTTTGGCTTCACCTTTGGGTCTGGATATTTCGTACTTTGGGTTCGCCGTTACACGCAGGCCCGTGGCGTCGCTTAATCCTGTTGGAATTAGCATAGGCCGAAACGGTGGCGGGTCCGGTAGTGGGAAAGGCCGTTTCAGATAGGTTTTGACTGCCTGCGGGTAAAGTTTTTTGATGACATTGCGCGCATCTTCATACGCCAAAATTCGTTCGAGCTGTTCCCGGGTATCGATAACGACATACGGAAAAGGAAAGCACGGATTGAAGCCGCAAAAACCACTGTAAGTTTTCACCGTGCCATATAGTAACCACTCGGAATCGGTAATGGGCGTACTCGTACAGGTCAGTACGAGATCATCGAAGTCAGCATCCGGCCCGCCTCCAGTGTCATCCGATTCAATATCGAATTGAAACTGCCCGCCTATCAATTGAAAACCTGTAATCCGGTCGCGGGAGGGAAGCCAGTCCTCAGGACCCGCGGGATTGTGCTCCGCCGTTACTCCCCATTGATCACCTGTTACAAAAACTGAATCGCCGTCGCCATAAACACCGTCAACACCGTTACTCGATCCCGCAATGCGAAAACGTTGCGGCCATCCGGCTTCTTTGCTTTTCCATGCGACAGTCCACGCACCTTGCATTCCTATAGTCATTTGGAACCTCCTTGGTTGATTAGAAACAATTTAGTTGGACATATTATGAGTCGTAAAATTTCCTATGCTTTTTTAGTGAAATGCTCAAATGCGAATTAACGTCACAAACAAACACAAAACCCCGGACGTAACTCGTTGAATACGGCGTTACTTCATTTAAAAGGCTTTTTGATATAGACCATTTCTCCATATATTTCTTGATTAATGTTATAAATCATTTTGAAATCGAGAAAGATTGCAAAGCGATTTGTCATTATACGGCCTGCCTGGTTACACAACATTTTCATATATTGCATAAATAATTTAACAATAGACCCAAACGAAAAAATTAAAATGAGTTGCGTCAATGGCGGGTGATATTTCACAATCAATTATAAAAAGACGGGCGCCTCACTCTGAATCAACAAAGATTTCGACAGGTTTTGTCATTCAAATAATGCACTGCCTTTAAAAAGAATATTATTTGTATATCGTTTGAACATGAATGAGCGATAAGCAAGAAACGCGCTGGTTTGGAATTGCTGATGAACGCACAGTTTGTACTACTGTGGTGCGTAAAAATAGTGAGTAGATGACGAGAAGGTGCTGCTATTGCTATTCTCTGAAGTTATGTGCCACAAAATCCCAGTTAACCAGGGACCAGAGAGCCGCGACATATTTCGGGCGCGCATTCCGGTAGTCAATGTAATAAGCATGTTCCCAAACATCGCAGGTTAGCAACGGCAATTTATTATCCGTCATCGGATTGCCGGCATTGCTGGTGTTGACGATCTCCAAATCACCATTGGGATTTTTAACCAGCCATGTCCAGCCCGAACCAAAGTTATTGACCGCTGCCTGTGAGAACTGCTCTTTAAACCTGGTAAAGCCGCCAAATGTGTTATCGATGCTTTTGGCCAGCGCGCCTGTGGGTTCGCCGCTGCTGTCCGGTGTCAGGCAGTTCCAGTAAAAGGTGTGATTCCATATCTGGGCGCCGTTGTTAAAAATACCGCCGGAGGCGTTCCTGATGATGTCTTCAAGTGATGCGGACTCGAATTCTGTGCCCGGAATCAAGCCATTCAGTTTTTCTACATAAGCAGCATGATGCTTGCCGTAGTGATATTCCAATGTCTCAGCCGAAATATGCGGTTGCAGTGCGTCCATGGAATAGGGGAGTTCTGGCAGCTTGTGTGTCGACATCGGTGTTCTCCTCGGATAAAGGTGAGCGAATACAATATTCTTGTGTTTTATTCGTAAGCGTCAAATAAACCCCATCTATTAATCTCAGACCATTGCCGTTACTGTGTAAGCGTCAAATAAACTC
>JAKEGK010000076.1 GCA_022627515.1 Gammaproteobacteria bacterium | reverse complement strand
TCAGTTTCTCCAGGCTTTTTAGCTGACCGGAACTATAGGCGCTTCCCCACGCAGTATTCATCAAATGCGGATGCACCACTTTCGGCGCAATTTGTTTCTGCAACACCTTTAGAATCATAAAACCATGCGGATCGGTGTCGCCCCAATGAAACACCGGCGCATCGCTTTGCGCCACTTTCCGGTAGAAATTTTGCAGGGAACGGTCGGGGAAACCGGCGGTGTAAATAATCAAACCATCATCGGTAATCTGCCGGGTGTATTCGTTAAAACTCGACAGGTTTTCAATCGTCAGCAGATAACCGGGTTGTTTTAAAAACACGGCTTTTGACAGCATCGTTACCGGCACGCCAATGTATGGAGATATTTCAGCGGACAATAGTTGTTTACCGTCGGACAAACTGACCGGCCCGCGCAGCAACACCGGATGCGCCAGCGGAATCAGATTTAACTGGGATAACACATCACTTGCGCGCCAGCCGCTTAAATCCCAGCGCTGTTGATAGAGCGCGCTTAAAGCATGTTCGATTTCCCGGGTGCGTTTGGAATTATTCAGGTACCGCGCGCCAAACTGGCGGTAATCCAGCGGCTCGTTTTCCGGAAGTCCGTCATTCAGGGCTTTTACCGCCTGAATAATGTCGGATAATAATTCCGCGTCTGCGATTGACAGTCCAAACGCCTTTTTGCCTTGCGCCCATTGTTGCCGCAGATGATCCAGACTGTCATGCAACCATTGCGGACTGTCCGCAAGATCAAGTTCATTGAATACCGCGGCCAGATGATCCGGCAGGTAATCGGTCTTTAAAAACCCGGCGAGTTTTTCCGCATGCAATAAACGCAAGCGGACCAGTTCTTCATTTTCATAGTGCCGCCGCCATTCAAGCCTGACAGCGCCCGCCTCTTCCGCCAGACGCAAGGCCGCGTGAAACTCCCGGTTGGCCTCTGCATCTTCAAAGGGATAACCCTTGATGCGTTTCGCCGGCAAAGTAATATCACGGATGCGTGCGTGGTCCAGCTGGCCTTTCTGCAACAGACCATGCAATACCGCGTTTGCCGGTTTAGACACCGCCCGCTTCCTCGAGCCTGGAATAGCCTTGCGTCATACTTGCCAATAATTTTTTCGCGGCGGGTTGTATATAGTCCACTTCCACTTCCGCCACATCGTTCTCCCGCATGAAATACAATACCGTATCCACCATCTGCCGCAGTTTGGCTTCAGTGTCATCCGGCGCGGCGATAAACAGCTGCAATCCGATCGACTTCAAATAATTCGAAGCCTGCACCGAGTTGACGTGATCCATTTTCTCAAACGCTTCATCCGCAAGATATAACGCCAGTCCGCCGTCCAGGCTGCTGTCAGCACGGCGTTCGATCCGGTAGGCGCTCGCCAGCGCGGCGCCCATCGCCACGTAATAGGGGGTTTTGTGTTCACCGCCGGACGCGGCACCCATCCGCCGTGACAGCAATTCCGTCAGATTGGCTTCCGGATCTTTGATCTCAATATCAAACTTGTAATAGTTACGGTAGTCCGCCAGCTCGTCGCCCCGTTCCGAATCCAGAATCTGCGCAATGAATTTATCCTGATCCGCGTCCTGGTCAAACAAACCATACGCGTTCGCCGCGCTAACCTCGGTAACGCTTTCCACATAATGCAGAAATTCCCGGAATTCAGGCAATTTGTCATGCCGGAACTGATAAATTTGATTGGAAGAAAACGGCCGGGCGCTTAATTCCTTATTTAATTCGTTAAGCCGCTCTTTCATCTGGTCGACGTGGCTTCGCAGCCGGATCGCCACGTCCTGCCGTATCACCTGCTGAACCCGCCGCATGGCGTCGATGACATCCTGTTTGCGTTCCGCCAGGCCGATGTCCCGGATCTGATATAACAGGTCATCGACCAACGCGCGGTAACCCGCCATTGAATGCGGTTCCATAAAGCCGGTATCGGATTGATAGGTCACGGAGTATTGACTCAGCAGTTCGCGGCCTCTGGTCTCTTCATTGTGCTGCGTACCGGTATTGGTCCTCATTCTTTCTTCGGCGATATGGACGGCTTTCTCATAACTTTCATAGTTATCGTCCTGAATTTCCTGTTCCAGTTGTTCCAGCAGTTCCGACGCGCGCTCCTGAACAAAATCCACATCCGCGGTTTTTTGCTTGCGTGTTTCCGATAAAACACTCATTTCCTGCTTGAGTTCAATGAAGCGTCTTCTTTGTTGCCGGAATGTGGCGACCGTGCTGCCCTTCGCCTGAACGCATTTGTCATACTGATTGCCGGTACGCTCCCGGTCAAGCTTCAGTTTGTCCTGCTTGCGTTTCAATTCGTCCAGATGTTGAGTGCTGATGGCCTCAATCTGCTCGCTGAGTTCATTAGCCTCGCGCTGGTATCCCACCCGTGCGCTGACCAGCCGGGAAACCGCCGGCATTTTTTCTATCCCATGATGCAGGCGGTTAACAATCTTATACGCGCCTTCCACTTGCTGGTAATCGCCATTTAATCTTCCCAGGTCCTGCGCCAACTGATCCGCCCTGGCGTTCAACACCTGAATTTGTTTTTCCCTGGCGCCCCGGCCCAGCTTTGGCAACTCCGGCAATTTTAAGCGCTGAATGCCCGCTTGCCGGATAAACATGCCGTCCGGCGTCAGGGCGCGGTCCTGCTTCATAAATTCCGTGGTTTCATCCGTCAACTGGATATTCAGCAGCAAGCGCTGGATATAGATAACCGCCAATGGATCATCGCCGGTTATCAACGCCGCGGCGGTGCCGGGTTTAACATTATCTTTCCACTCCCGGACCTTTTCGGTATTGATGACCACCGCGCCATAACTGATCTGCTTTTTCATCCGGCGGTAAAGCTCGACGGCCTCTCTTGCCTGCGCCGGGGCAACCACCAGGGCTTCAACATTTTGCCGCAGAAACGCTTCAATGGCCGGCTGCCATTTGGCGTCGCCAACCTCAACGCATTCGCAAACCGGTTTTGCCTTGATGCCGGCATCCGCCAGCGCTTCGATAAGTGTTTGTGTTGGCGCGGACAAATCGGCGCCACCCTTGTTCAGGCGGTCCAGCCGGGCCTGAATATCCTTTAATTGCAATTTCTGCTGATCGGACTCGCCCTTGATGCTGGCCTTGCGGTTATCCAGATCGTGCTCCGCTTGCGGCAACAATTCCTTCAAGGCCGCAACAATATGGTCCACTTCCTCCGGATTAACAGGCCAATGCAGCGGCGTAGCCTGAATGGTGCGGGCAATGTCGTCAAAATAACCAGTCAGCGTGTCGCCAAGTCGCTCCTGATAACGCATGCCTTCGCTGCACAGCTCCAATTGCTGTTTCAGCTCCTTCAATTGGCGCTCGATAAGATCAACTTCACGTTCCGCGTTTTTGCGTTTCTCTTCCAGGCGTTGCCGGGTGATTTCAGACGTGTCACTGTTGATAGCGGATGTCACGGAGTCCAGTTCTTCCTGTATGGATATGCGCTGCGCATGCAATTCGAATTTCTTTTGCTTGAGCGAACTGTATTGGGAAACCAGCTTGCACAAATCATCATATACCGACGCCTGTTTGATATCATGCGCCAGAAAACGCAACTCCTCGGCGCACCAGGCGTAGCCTGCGCGGCGTTCGCTGGCCTGCAATGCGCGCTTGAAGTGGCCGCTGATTCTGTCCAGCTCCTTGATTTGCTGTTCCGCCCGTTCCACCGCCTGTTTCTTGTTGTGATACGACTCCATGCTTTGCCGCATATTCTCGAGCTGCAGCGGCTTGGTTTCCAGGATGGAGTATTTGACGAAATCCGACACCGAACCATCCAATCCACCGAGACTGATGGACTGCTTGAACGCACGCCGGTATTTCGCGGATGAGGGTGGCCGGGACCGCCCCCCTAAAGTACGCAGCATTTGCTCAACAAAGTTGGCGGGTTCGTGCGCGAATAAATAAACCTGACCGTCTTCCAGCTCATGACGAAAAGCGGATTTCATGTCCGCGTACGCTTTCGGCTGCAATCCACCATCGGCCGGCCGGGTCACGTCACTTAAGCGCAGCGCCTTGTCCTTGAGAATAAAAAATCCCTCGACCTGTTCCTTGGGATCACTGCGGCGGGCGGAAATGGCTGCGCCCACCGATACATGCCCGCCCGTCTGTTCATCCTCAAACACCAGCACTATGCGGCACAACGCGCTTTCCCGCGGCTGATACAGCGCGTTGTCAGACAGGGCGGATTCATCCTTGATAAGGCCCAGCACATAACTGCGAATATCGCGGGTGCGGCGCGTATCAGAAGCCTTTGCATTGGGGTGCCAGTCCTGCTTGTGCCCGCCCAGCATCACCAGCTGAATTGCATCGATGAAACTGGATTTGCCCGAACCATTCTTGCCGATCAGCGCGGCGTGTCCTTTGATGTCCCATTCATTGGCTTCGAACAAATACCAATTCACCATGATTATGCGCGACAACCGTTTCATTGTTCCACCTCGCCTTCCGCGCCGTCATCCGCCTTTGTATCCAGATCGACATCCTCGGCCCTTAAATAAACCTCGATCCGCTTCAACTTATCTCCCGACAGCAGCGAAGCAATGCTTGGCAGAATGGTTACGCGCTGTATCTCCGGCTGATTTTCATCAACACCCACCTCGATAATGCCTTTTTGCTCCAGCGGCCGCGTCCACGCTTCAAAGTCGGATTTATTCTTCGGAAATTCACGCCGGGTCAATTGTTTAAATCGCAGCTCCAGATCGTCCAGTGACACATAAACACTGGCGTCATCGTTGGCGTGAAACGCCGTTATCTCTTCGTCATACACCTGACGCAATGTCAGTAAAAACAGGGTTTCTTCCAGGCGCATCCGGCGGTTGAACTCCTTCGGCAGCACGCCAACATAGCCCTGCGGCTCATTGACTACCAGGTGCTGATTCAGGGCATCCATTAAATTGGCAAAATACTGCTGAAACCGCACGATCAAATCATAATGTTTGCGCTGGCGCGGGCGTTTTTCATAGAGAAATTGATTGTTTTGAAGAATATAAGCCGTTTGTTTCAACTGCTCTTCTTCAACATCATCGTTGCGTTCCAGTATTCGTTTTATATCAGTCAACATATATATACTTATCCGCACCTATAGCCGTTTCACGATCACCACATTTTTCATTTTGAGATATTCAGTTTCCACCCAATCATCCGTTGCGTTCAGCTCGTATTGACGCAACAACTTCGGAAACTGGCGTTTTGCGCCCGGCTGGAAACGCGCGGCGCGCTGTAAATTCAACACGCAGAAATAGTCCCGCACGGTTTCCACAACCAATTGCCGGGATTCCAGCGTATGGCGGTGCGCCATTTGCCGCTCCAGAAAATCATTCAAGGCGGCATCGTCTATCTGTATTGCCCGCCGGGCCTCGCGCTCCAGCGCAATCCGCGCCTTGGCAAGTTCCGAAACCTGCCGCGCCCGCAATACTTTGGGTTGGGGCGGCGGTTGCTGGCGCCTTGGCGCCGGGAAACGGCTGTCGCTGAAGTTTTCGAATTGCTCCAACAGACGCGCACGCAATAGTCCGGCGCATTGCGGCCGTGGAGACTCAGTCCATTGATAATGCGGGAAAGTTCCCGGCCAAATGTCTGACTACCTGACCGGGAAGCGTATTCAATCACGGTATCGACGCGCTGCTCATAACGCACCTTCATGGTATCG
>JAKEGK010000075.1 GCA_022627515.1 Gammaproteobacteria bacterium | reverse complement strand
GTCAACGCGGCGATGGCCTTCACCCCGAGGTGATTGGCGGTATACATCGCCGCCATCGCAATCGCTTCATCGACCCGGCCGAATACCGTATTGATCCGATGGTCGGATTTTATGGTGACGGGCTGTTTTTCCGCTTCCCGGCAAATCCGGTCCATCGCCGCTACCGCTTTATCCGGATAGTCGCCGGATGCCGTTTCCGCGGAGAGCATTACCGCGTCGGTGCCATCAAACACGGAATTGGCCACGTCAAAAACCTCGGCGCGCGTGGGAATCTGACTATGGATCATGGAATCCATCATTTGCGTGGCCGTAATCACCACACGGTTCATCTCACGAGACAGGCGGATAATCCGTTTTTGCACCGGGGGCAAAGCAGCATCGCCGATTTCCACACCCAGATCGCCGCGGGCAATCATCACGGCATCGGATGCGGCAATAATTTCTTCGATAGCCTCCAGGGCTTCGGTGCGCTCGATCTTGGCGATAATACCGCCCAAACCTCCCGCCTGATGAAACAAATCACGCGCCGCATTGATATCGTTCGCGCTGCGCGGGAAGGACACGGCGAGATAATCCGCCTGTATATCGGCGGCCAATTTAATATCCTCCCGGTCTTTCTCCGTAAGCGATGGCGCGGACAAACCGCCACCCAGCCGGTTAATGCCTTTGCGGTCAGACAACTCGCCACCCGAAACCACACGGCACTTGACTTCGGTGCCGTTGCTTTCTTCGACCCACAGCTCGATGCGCCCGTCATCCAGCAGCAGCGTGTTGCCGCGTTCGACATCTTTGGGTAGATTTTTATAGGTGATACCGACTCTTTCCTGCGTACCTGCATTTGGATCCAGGGCCGCATCCAGAATAAAAGTATCGCCCTCCTTTAAAGTGATCTTGCCGTCGACAAACTTGTCAATGCGGATTTTCGGCCCCTGCAGGTCTGCCAGCACACCCACCTGACGGCCATGCGCTCGCGCGCGGTTGCGCACCCGTTCCGCCCGTTCGCGGTGCGATTCGTGTGAACCGTGAGACAAATTCAGGCGCACCACGTCGGCACCCGCCTCGATCAACCTGTCAAGGACCTTAGGATCGTCCGTTGCCGGCCCAAGGGTCGCAACTATTTTCGTTCTTCTTTGCAAAGTGTTACTCCATGTTACGTAAATGACTGGCGCCTAGTCTTTGGCGCGCGCTTCCAGCATGGCAACCGCTGGCAAGGTCTTGCCTTCCAGATATTCCAGAAATGCGCCGCCAGCCGTGGAAATATAGGATACCTTGTCATAGATATCGTACTTCTGAATGGCGGCGATTGTGTCACCACCACCGGCCAGACTGAAACCGGAGGCATTGGCGATCGCCATGGATACCGCCTTGGTGCCTTCACCAAACTGGTCAAACTCAAATACGCCAACCGGCCCGTTCCAGACGATGGTGCCGGCTTTGGAGATAATACCAGCCAGCACTTTCGCGCTTTCCGGACCAATATCAAAAATCATGTCGTCAGCAGCGACATCGCCGGCTTTTTTCAATACCGCGGGTTCATTTTCAGAGAAGTTTTTGCCTACCACAACATCAGTTGCAATCGGGATGCTGGCGCCGCGGGCCTGCATTTTTTTCATCAACGCTTTTGCGGTGTCCACCAGATCAGGTTCACAGAGGGACTTGCCGATGGGAAAACCGGCAGCCTTGAGAAACGTGTTGGCGATACCGCCACCCACCACCAGTTGATCGACTTTTTCCGACAAGGCTTCCAGCACGGTCAGCTTGGTGGAAACCTTGGAGCCGCCGACGATGGCCACCATCGGACGGGCGGGCTTGGCCAACGCTTTGGAAAGGGCATCCAGTTCTTCGGCGACCAGCAATCCGGCGCACGCGACCGGCGCGAATTTTCCCACGCCATGCGTGGATGCCTGGGCGCGGTGCGCGGTGCCAAACGCGTCCATGACAAACACGTCGCACAGGGTGGCATATTTCTTTGACAGCGACTCGTCGTCTTTCTCTTCACCCACGTTAAAGCGCACGTTTTCCAGCAGAACCACTTCACCGGCCGCCACCTTGAGCGGTTTGTCGAGATATTCCTTAATCAGGCGTACTTCTTTGCCCAGCTTTGCCGACATATTTTCAGCGATGGGCTGCATGGAGTTTTCTTCATCCATCTTGCCTTCGGTCGGACGGCCGCGGTGCGACATGACGATAACGCTGGCGCCAGCCTTCATGCAGTGCTCGACGGTCGGCATGGACGCGGTGATGCGCGCATCGGAGGTCACCTTGCCGTTCTTGACCGGCACATTCAAGTCCGCGCGAATTAATACGCGCTTGCCGGCCAGATCCAGATCAGTCAGTTTTATGAATGACATATGCTTCTCCCGAAAATGACTTAAATTTAAAAACTGTTTGTTAAATGCAATTGTGATTACCCGCGCTTAAACTTAACAAACAGTTCTTTTATAGCCATGAACCATTTCTGCTATAAGCGTATTACTTCTGTCTAATTCCGTGTTGTTGCTGGAATAAAGCCCGGTCTTCGCAGGCCGGGCTTTATTCCGTTTTCGATCACTTAAACGCAACAAGCGTTGGTTTCAGGGCGCAGATGTGGAATGTTTTTAAAATACCGCGCAACACCAGACCACGAACCAACGGGATACTCACTGGTTATTTTCCGGCAACGTGCTGGACAAAGCGCAGCATGTTACAGGTGTAACCGTATTCGTTGTCGTACCAGGCCACTACCTTGACGAAAGTGTCATCCAGCGCGATACCGGCTTCGGCATCAAAGATGGAGGAATAACCGTTACCACGGAAGTCGGTGGACACGACTTTCTCGTCGGTGTAACCCAGTGTCTTGCTGATATCACCTTTTTCGGACGCCTTTTTCATGGCGGCGCAAATATCGTCGTACTTGGCGGGCTTGTTTAATTCACAAGTCAGATCAACCACAGACACATCCGAGGTTGGCACGCGGAACGCCATACCGGTCAGCTTGCCGTTCAATTCCGGCAGCACCTTCCCAACAGCCTTGGCGGCGCCGGTTGAAGAGGGAATGATGTTTTCCAGAATACCGCGGCCACCGCGCCAGTCTTTCATCGAAGGACCGTCAACGGTTTTCTGGGTCGCCGTCGCGGCATGCACAGTCGTCATCAATCCGCGTTTTATGCCCCAGTTGTCGTGCAGAACCTTGGCGATGGGCGCCAGACAGTTCGTGGTGCAGGACGCCGCGGAAACAATCGCCTGGCCCTTGTAAGTGTTGTGGTTTACTCCGTAAACGAACATTGGCGTGGAATCCTTGGAAGGCGCGCTTTGCACAACTTTTTTCGCGCCGGCGGCGATGTGCTTCTGGCAGGTTTCTTCCGTCAGGAACAGGCCGGTGCACTCAATCACGATATCCGCGCCAACCTGGTCCCATTTCAACGCAGCGGGATCGCGTTCGGCGGTCAGGCGGATGCTTTTACCGTTCACGATCAGGGTGTTGCCGTCCACGGAAATGTCGCCGTTAAAGTTGCCGTGCACGGAGTCATATTTCAACATGTAAGCAAGGTAGTCGGGTTCCAGCAGGTCATTGATGCCAACGATTTCAATATCGTTGAACTCTTTTGTCACCGCGCGGAACACCATACGGCCAATGCGGCCAAACCCGTTAATACCGACTTTTATCGTCATAAGCTCTCTCCAAAAGTTAACTAAAAAAACCTTTTAATATTTGCAGGAAAATGTTGTGAACAGCGTTTTTAAGTTATAAAAGTTCTTCCACTGACTTCACGACATTTTCCGTGGTGAATCCGAAATGCTTGAACAGCAATTTTGCGGGTGCCGATTCGCCGAAGCGGTCCAAACCAACCACCTTGCCGTCAAGTCCGACATACTTACGCCAGTAGTCAGTAACGCCCGCTTCCACCGCAACCCGCGCGCGGATTTTCGATGGCAGAACCGATTCGCGGTACGCTTCGTCCTGCGCATCAAACACGTCGGTTGAAGGCATGGAGACCACGCGGATTTTCTTGCCCTTGGCTTCCAATGCGGTCGCCGCATCGATAGCAAGCGGCACTTCAGAACCCGTGGCAATAATGATGGCGTCAGGCGCGTCGCCGCCGTCTTTAATGATGTATGCGCCGCGGCTGATTGCAGCGACTTGTTCCGGTGTGCGTTTCTGGAATGGCAGATCCTGACGCGTAAATATCAGGCTGGAAGGACCATTTTTTCTTTCGATAGCGGCTTTCCAGGCAACGGCTGATTCAACGGTGTCACACGGGCGCCACACCGACATATTGGGCATCAGGCGCAGCGTCGCAGTTTGTTCCACGGCCTGGTGCGTGGGGCCGTCTTCACCCAGGCCGATCGAGTCATGGGTGTAAACAAAAATGCTGCGGACTTTCATCAGCGCGGCCATGCGCAAGGCGTTACGCGCATATTCGGAGAACATCAAAAAGGTGCCGCCGTAAGGAATGAATCCGCCATGCAGCGCCATGCCGTTCATTATGGCCGACATGCCAAACTCGCGGACACCGTAGGATATATAGTTACCGTCCCACACCGTCTTCGATATGGTTTTGGAACCGGACCAGTTGGTATTGTTGGAACCGGTCAGGTCGGCGGAACCGCCCAGGAATTCCGGCAGCAAGGGACCAAAACCATTGAGCGCCGCTTGCGATGCCTTGCGGGTGGCCATGGTTTTGCCGGCTTCGATGGTGGCTTTGATAAATTTGCTGGCGTCTTTTTCCCAATTGGCGGGCAGTTCACCGGAGGTGCGGCGCACGAACTCGGCCGCGAGATCAGGATACGCCGCTTTATACGCGTCAAACTTTTCGTGCCAGTGGTTTTCCGCTTCCGCGCCTTTGGCTTTCGCGTCCCAGGCCTGGTAAATTTCACCGGGGATTACAAACGGCTCGTATTTCCAGCCCAGGTTTTCCCGGGTAGCGGCCACTTCGTCCACTCCCAACGCGGAACCATGACAATCATGGCTGCCGCACAGGTTAGGCGCGCCATAACCAATCACGGTTTTACAGCAGATCATGCTGGGTTTGTCATTCACTGACTTGGCTTCACGAATGGCTTTACTGATCGCGTCCGCGTCGTGGCCGTCAACATTACGCACGACGTGCCAGCCGTAGGCTTCAAAACGTTTCGCCGTATCATCGGTAAACCAGCCTTCCACATGGCCATCGATGGAAATACCGTTGTCATCCCAGAAAGCGATCAGCTTGCCCAAACCCAGGGTGCCCGCCAGCGAACAGGCTTCATGGGAAATACCTTCCATCAAACACCCGTCGCCAAGGAATACATATGTGTAATGATCAACAATGTGGTGTTTATCGCGGTTGAACTGAGCGGCCAGCACTTTTTCCGCAATCGCCATACCCACAGCATTCGTGATGCCCTGCCCCAAGGGACCAGTGGTGGTTTCAATCCCTGGTGCGTAACCGTATTCCGGATGGCCCGGGGTCTTAGAATGCAGTTGGCGGAAGTTCTTCAGTTCTTCGATCGGCAGGTCATAGCCGGTCAGGTGCAACAATGAATAAATCAGCATGGAGCCATGACCATTGGATAAAATGAAACGATCACGATCCACCCATTTCGGGTTGGTTGGATTATGCTTCAAGTGATCATTCCACAGGACCTCGGCAATGTCCGCCATACCCATGGGCGCTCCCGGGTGTCCCGAGTTTGCCTTTTGAACCGCATCCATACTCAAGGCACGGATCGCATTGGCCAGTTCTCTACGCGATGTCATTTATCTCTTCTCCTCACCTAAAAACAAAAATGAAAAATCGAATACCCGTAATTAAAAATCATCCGTTGACTGTCAATTGAAAGCTGTTGCTTTTTTACTTATTCTTTTCCATGCACTGAATACTTATTACTTGTCCCATTATCTGCTGCTGTGAGGCCCGGGTGAACAAAGATTGCCGGTTCGTTTACCCTCGCATTTTCTTTTTAATCCGAAAATTGGGGGAATTATATACACTTCAGACCATTAACACTTCCTAAACAGGCCAAGTTTGCAGAATTTTTCCTTGTTATTTATGGAGCAAGTTTTATGGAACAAAATTTGAGCGCGTGAAATTTTTATTATTCTATCAGTTGGTTAAACTTGAATATGCGCGATCGAGATAGGCCCCTTCCCACCGATTCCGTCTCTAGTTGTTCTTAAGAACATTTTTTCAAATGTTCTTACTAATTAAGTACTTTTGCCTTTGTAATATCTGAAGCAACATGGAACCGCGTATTTTCTCTCATCACAATGCAATGGGCAATAGCTCTACCACCTAAGATATATTTCCTGTAAAATCAGTCAGATAATTAGCCGATCGCGAGTTTTTCGCTATATTCGCAGTTATGATTGGCCGCTTGGGTACAACAACCGTCTGTTAAACGATACCGCGAAACCGCCACAGACGTTGCCGCGGCTTCCGCAGCGCCGGAAACGGACGTGGTTGCGGCTAACCTAAAAGAGCCATCAATAATATCCGTTGTGTCCAGAACGGTTAATCAACCGGGGGAAAACAAAAATGAGCAGAAACATATTAACAAGAACAAGCTCCCTGCTTGCGCTTACATTAATCTGCGCCGGAACGTCAGCGCATGCCGAGCGTTCAGGACAATATGGCGCCAGTGGCGCGTTTCACTTCAAGAATTCTTCACTCATGGTACAGGGACGCCATGTCAAACCGGTATCCCCCAAAACCCGCATCGCACCCGCGATCGCGTTTGATTTTGATCTGGAGGAAGTCGTGCTGGACCTGGATTTTCAGATTCTGAATCCCGGCACCCGCTACTATGGTCTGGGAGGAATCAATTACGCGGACTCCGATACGGGTTTGAACTTCGGCATCGGAATGAATTTCAACTACAACGCAGCGCGCAAAGGATACGGAGAATTAAAATATATCTTTTTTGGCTGGAGCGGATTTGTTGTCAATGCCGGCGTTTATTTTTAAGGCTCTTCCCCAATTGTAGTGGGTTGGGCATAGTGTTGCAGGTTTGGAAGAACATAGATTTAACGGCGGAAAGATTACTCAATACTTGCCTCACAACAGGATGATTCTAGAACCTATCTCAGTATTACAATTCAGCAAAGAACGCCGCGGAAACCAAGTTATCGACTCCGGGGGCGCATTTCAAAACACGCTGTAAATACATCCCTGTAAGCTCGACGGCGGCATCCATGCCGCCGACGGTTTTGAAATGCGTCCCCCGAAATCGCTAACTTATCAATTTTGAGATAGGTTCTAATTGTAAACTCGCCAGGGACGCCGTACAGGATGTATTAGTGTCGCGAGAGGCCATGGATGACCGAAGCGACCGGCGAGTTTAGGCGCACCGCGCAGGGATGCGCGTTGTGCCGGCAATTAGAATCACCCTGTTGTGAGGGAAGCCGCAGGCCAAGTATTTGTAAGCTTTTCGCAGTTAAGTCCATGTTCCCGGTACGTTGACTTGTGCAAGCGATCGTCCTGGATGAGTTTACCCACTACAACTGGGGGGAGATCCATTTTTTTAAAAATAACGGAAGCTATCTATTCCTTCCACTTTATGGAACAGCCCATACTGGGTATTTGCTCTCTCGGCCCCTTACCAGTTCTGGCCACTTCGGCCATAGCTTCAAAAAGATCACGCCGCGCATCCGGTGGCGCCGTTTCCTTGCGGCTGGCATCCAGGCGGCCGCGATACTGTAACTCCAGATTTGCGTTATAACCAAAAAAATCCGGGGTGCAAACCGCCCCATAGGCTTTCGCCACTTCCTGGGTTTCATCGAACAAATAAGGAAAACCAAAACCATATTGTTTCGCGGCTTTTTTCATGTTCTCAAACGAATCCTCACTGTTATAACCTGGGTCGTTTGACATAATGGCGACGCTGTTGACACCCAACGCTTTCAGTTCTTTGGTATCCCGCACAATGCGCTCACGAACCGCTTTCACATAGGGGCAATGATTGCAGATAAACATCACCAGCAAACCGTTCTTTCCCCTGCAATCCTGCAGCGTCCATTTTTTGCCATCGGCACCTGGCAATGAAAAATCAATGGCGGGTTTGCCGAATTCACATACCGGTGTCTCCAGTCTGACCATGATGTTACCTCCGTTATTTATAACAATATTGCATATTACAAACGTCGATTTCAGAGCCGTGGAATTTAAAACCGCTGCCTGCATGTAAAAGTGCGCAGACTTAAAATCAGGAATGCATTATAGTTCCAACCTGCTTCGTTTAAAACCACCATGGTCATACCTCAACCAGCAATTCGAAAAAATTTCCACTAAACTTACTTTGAATAAGGTGGTTCTCACGTTATATAGAGCACAATAATTTTGACGTTATATCAATCGAGAAAGGTGGCCCGATTCACCGAACAAGGAGAGCCCATGAAATCACATCTCTATTATTACCGCGCGCTGGTGAAATATGTTTATGATGGCGACACCATTACGGTTGATATTGACCTTGGCCTGCACGCATGGATGCACGATGAAAAAATCCGTATGGCCCGCATCAATACCCCCGAACTGAAGAATGATGAGCGTGAAGCGGGATTGAAATCCCGCGACTATCTGCGCGGATTAATCGAAGGCAAGGAAATCTTCCTGCAGACTTTCAAGGATGAAAAAGGCAAATACGGCCGGTATATTGCGGAAGTATGGCTGGAACAGTCACCCAATGAGTGGATTAACGTGAACGACCTGCTGGTTGAAAAAGGCTACGCCCGCTATGCTTCTTATTGAAATTTAATAGTTTCCAACCATATAAACCGGGGGAGTTTTCCAACTGCCCGCGCCGGGAAACAACGCAATCAAATAATCCGAAAAAGACAACAACCAAAACATCTTGCGAACCATGAAATTAATGTATGCTTCACTTAAAACCATTTTGGTTTTTATTGTTATTTATGTTGCGCCGTTCCCGGTGGCATCGGCGCATGCGATCAATGAATGTCTCCTGATTGACAACGATACCGAACGCCTTGAATGCTATGACGAACAACAACAGCAACCTATCGTACAGCCGGAATCAATTGTTGAAGAACGTTTTGCGAGGGAGCTGGAATCCAGTTTTGATGAGTTTGTCATTACGCCGCACAAACCCAACTACATACTTCCCTTAACTTACAATGACAAACTTGACGCATCCAACTACACCACGTCTCCTTTACCTGGCGAAAGCGATCTTCAAAAAGTTGAAGTTAAATTTCAATTAAGCCTGAAAGTTCCCCTCGCGAAACAGTTCATCACCAGCAACGGCAATTTGTGGTTTGCTTATTCGCAACTGTCATTCTGGCAACTTTACAACAGCGATATTTCCTCACCGTTCCGGGAAACCAACTATGAGCCGGAGCTAATGTGGGCGTTAGGCACGGACAATGAAATATTCGGGATGAGAAATTCAGTCATTGCTTTTTCGCTAAACCATCAGTCCAACGGCCGCGCCGAGCCATTGTCACGCAGCTGGAACCGTATCATCGCCAATTTTATTTTCGACAAGGATAAATATGTATTCTCATTTCGGCCCTGGTACCGCATACCCGAAAGCGAAGAAGATGATGACAATCCGGACATCCACAAATATATGGGTTACGGTGAACTGGCTGCGTTATACAAATACAAGAAACATCAAACAACTGTCATGTTGAGAAACAACCTGGATTTTGACGACAACCGCAATACCGTTGAATTAACTTATACATTTCCCATTAACATAAGGCTGAAGGGCATCGCCCAGTACTTTAATGGTTACGGTGAAAGCCTGATTGACTATAACCACCACTCACACCGCATCGGCGTAGGCATCTTGTTGACGGATTGGTTGTGAGCCGGGGTTTCAGTAATTGACACTACAACTCAACAGTGTTGAAGTGCAGGAATAACGTATTTTCGATTCTGATTAGAACATATTGCATAAGAAACACCGCCGGCGGCGCATTTATGCGACTTATTCAAGCGTTTTAGTTTTGCAACAATAATATACAAACGGCAATCGCGCTACTGAACATTAATTGACAATGTGTCGGTTGTTGCCGTAGCCGGAACCGTGACCGTAAGCGTCACTGATCCAGCCAGTATGCCCGTCACCTGGCCTTTGGTTCCCGCCGCGGTCGATACCGTTGCGGTCTCGACAGAATTGGATTCCCATAACACGCGTTCGGTATAGTCGGCCGTAATGCCGCCGATGAACGTGGCCGTTGCGGTAAATTGAACTGTTTCACCGACAGCCACTGAACCAGGATCGGGAGTAATCGTAATAAACTCCAGGTCAGGATCAGTTACAGTGACCGTAATCGCTAACCAGCTTTTTACTGCATCGCTGCTGTTCAGGCTGCCGGCCGAAACGCTGGTGGCGCCGTTTGCTGTTGCGGTGAGGTTACCTCTGCTATCGCCAAACACCGCCACGGTATTGATATCGGCGTCCCACGCCACATCGTTGGTGATACCCCTGAGCAATCCACCTGTAAAAGTACCGAGGGCGGAGAACTGCCGCTGTGTTGCGACGGGTAAGCTGAACGCGATGTTCGGGTTGATAGTAATCAACTCCAGAACAGCATTGGTAACAGTGATTGACGCACTGTCATCTTCACCACTGGTGGCGCCATTTGCCAGCCGATCGGTATACGTTAAAGTGACGCTGCCGGACGCGAGCCCCCGCACACGCGCCACCGCGCCGGTTTGCTCCAGCGTGGCGTTGGAATTGCTCAAGCTCCATGACGCAGCGTTGGTCAATGGCCGGTTAAAACCATCCGAAAATAATCCCGTGGCGGTGAAGTCCTGTGAATAGCCCGCCGGTAATTCGCTTACCGCACCGGGGTTGATGCTGACGGATTCAATCGTGGCGTTAGTGACATCAATGGTTGCAGTAGCATTCGCAACGAGTGTTACGCTGTCGTCCGCCGTGATCGTTACCCGGCCCACCGATAAGCCGGTCACGAGTCCTTTCGATCCAACACTATTGCTCACCGTAGCCACCGCCGGCGTGTTGGACAACCAACTGACTCTGTCCGTAATATCAAACGTGCTGTTATCCGAATAACGCAACAAGGTTTTGAGCTGCACGCTGCGGTTGACCGGCAAGGCGCCGACCCATTGCGGCTCCACTATTAATTCCTCCGCGGTTTTGTTATTAACAACCGTTAGGTTAACCGTATTGGAGGTTACTCCGGAACTGGCGGTAATAAGCGTAGTCCCGGCGGCAACGCTGGTGGCCACGCCGCTGCTATTAATCGTTGCGGCGCTGGTATTACTCGAATTCCAACTCACATTGCCGGTAATGTCATACGAGCGGTAATTGCTGAAGGTGCCGAGGGCGGTAAATCGTTGGCTGAGTCCCAGCGGCAGATCATTGGGCAGTATGGCCGGGGTGATTTCAATCTTGGTCAGCTCCACGGCGATGACGGAAAGTACTACTGGCGTGGAGGTTATGCCGGACAAGGACGCAGTGATGTTGCTGCTGCCCTCGGCGACACCTGCCGCCAAACCGCTGATGTTAATTGTCGCTATAGTGATGGCGCTCGAACTCCAGATAACGCTACTGGTAATGTTCTGTTGCGACCCATTGGAGTAAGTACCAATCGCGGTATATTGCTGTGTCATGCCCACGGGCAAGCCGCCCGCCACAGTTGCCGGTGTCACCGTGATACCGGTCAACGTCCCTTCTCCGCCGCCAGTGATGTCTTCACCACCGCCCGACCCGGTAATGCCCGCCATGCCGGCAATCAACAACGCAAACAAATATATAAAGCGGAAAGCGATATTACGACTGATTAACAGATACCGCACGATGAGCACTCCTTTTAATAATGAGCTGCATGGTCAGGTAAGCGGCGAGCGCGCCCAGCCCAATGGAAAACAAATCCAGCAGGTCAAACCTGCCGTGACGAAAATAATTCGCGGTATTTTCCAGAAACGGAATACCGGCAAACCAGGCGGGCGCCCAGCCAGCGATCACATGCGCGATAAAATTCAGCTGCGCGATTTCAAACAAACAATCAATAACAAACCAGCCTAGACACACCGGTAAAAGATAATGGCGATAATGCCCGGCAGGCACCACCAGCGCCATGGTTAACAGAATAAAGGTGTAGACATGAACAAAAGTCGGAAGATGCCGGCCTAACAATCCAAACACGGAACCGCGGCCTTCTCCAAGGCGCATCCAATCACTCATGAAATAAACCGTGCCCGGCTGCCGGTCAATTGCATATACCAACACGCCCAGCAACAGGACAATGACAGCCGCTATAAGCGCGATCGCTTCCGGGCGCAGGATTTTTCCTGGTAAATTTTGCATGAAGTTATTACTGCTTTTTAATCAATATTCATCATAGCGGAAAACCGCATCATTTTGATATACATCGCGCGATCGAGCCTGCCTGAATTTTTATACATAATTGCTCTTGGCAAGATTGAGGCAAAATACTTATCACAATCCATGATACGCATACCTATCTGTAAAACATTCCTGCTTTTTTCAGCGATTCGGCTAAGGCGCCAGACATTGCGTTCAGGGCAGTAGCACTCTCTCTTTTGCCGAGGCGAGCAATCCCTGAAATTCCGCAATAAACGGATTGAATCCTGTCGCAAAATTGACTCCGGCCAGATTACCGGTGTTGTTGTCGATCACAATTTTTGTCATGTTCCCCAACGTGGCGTAAGCGCCGCATGCTTCACCGCTACCGCATATATGATCATCCGAATTGAAATCATTGCCGGCAACAATAAAGTAATTGCCCGCGGGAACATTAAGAAATGAATACTGATATTGGCCGTTAACAATAGCGGCATTAAACTGATCAACAAAGAGGTCTCTGTCAATGTTATATAACAACACATAGTGGAAACCCGCATCACTGGCGATTTCCTGGTTATACACCATCACCGGCACAGTCAACGGCGAATTGGTGGCATTGGCTTCAATGGTTATCACCGCGCCGGCCGTTGCGAATCCGGCGATTTGGCTACGATCCACGGTTACGGTGTAAGTACCCCCGCCATTCGCGTCGACGCTGCCCGCATTAACCGTTAACCAGCCGCCGGAGTCATTATTGACCGATGCAATAATTAAATCAGCCAGTCCGCCGTTGGATATCGTGAATTGCAGGGTATCGGTTGAAACATCATAAACCAGCGTGTCCGGAGTGATTCGTATCAATGGATCAGGGGGTAGTTCCGGTTCGATAGGTGTGCCGCTTGCAATGGAGACGGCTTTAGCGGCATCTATCAGCCCATAGCCATAAAAGTCGTCCCGCCCGGCAGCGCCAAGATCCTGTGTTAAATCACCGTTTGCCAGCCATTGGTCAAACTGATCCGGCGACATGCCCGGATTGACGGACTTCATCAATGCCGCCACACCCGCCAGATGCGGCGCCGCCATCGAGGTTCCCTGATAAAATCCGTAACCCAGCCGGAGGGCGCCGGATGCATCGGAACCTACGGTACTTAAAATGCCATCAGGATAACTGTCGCCATTCAAATTCGCGGTAATATCCCCGCCGGGCGCCGCCACATCAATGGTGGCGCCACGGTTGGAGTAATAAGCAAGATTACCGGCAAAATCCACGGCGCTGACGGAAACAACTCCGTCATAAGCCGCGGGAGCAAACAGTTCAGTGGATGATTCATTGCCTGCGGCGGCGACAATGATAACCCCCGCATTGCGCGCGGTGACATAAGCCGGCGGAGCTATCGTTGAGTTGGTTGGCGCACCCAGGCTAAGGTTGACAATATCCGCTGCCTGAGCAGGCACCGTGCCGGAATCGTTAGACTGCCCCGCTGCGTAAAGCAATGCCTGTTGTATATCATAATCCGCGCATCCCAGTGTGCCGCATACCCGCAACGGCATGACTTTGACATTCCCGGCAACACCGGCCACACCCGTGGCATTGCCGGTTTCAGCCGCCACGGTACCGGCCACATGCGTGCCATGAAAGCTGCTGGGCGTCACGCCGTCGCTGTCACCCGGATCGGTGGGATCACTGTCAATGCCGTCACCATCACCGGAGTTAGCCGTGCTGCTGATAAAGTCATAACCCTGCACCAATGATGCCTGCAAATCCGGGTGATCCAATTTTCCGGAATCGATAACGGCAACCACAACGTCAGCGACTCCGGTGGTCACATCCCAGGCCAGCGGCAAATTTATTTTGGGATAGTGCCATTGCAGACCGTAATAGGTATCGTCGGGCTCCAATAAAGGCTGGCGAAGATAATTCAACGCCGCGTATTCCACATCCGCTCTTTTGCGCAGCGCTTTTACGACTTCGATGGTTTCCTGTTTCAATTGAAGCGCGGGATCGGAATGCTGCACCACCGCTGCAATGCCGAGCGTATTAAAAGTCTGTGGCCGTGCGCTTATATCCCCCAGGCTCATTAACATGGAACGGCCTGGCGCGCCTGCTTTGGCGGTAAGGCCTACTGATGCCGCCAGACTTTGCCTTGTTACACCCGCCGTTGAAACAAAGTTGTTTTTGAATTTCACAATCACTTCGCCGGGAATAAAATTTTCGTCAACACTCATTTCAGCGCCGCTGTTCCGGGATTGCAGCGTGCTGGCCGAAGGCAATCCGGTCGCCACGATATAATTCCGCGCGCCCTGTTCGGCCTGCACGCGCAAATAATAGTTACCGCTATTTTGCGGAGTGATCGTGATAAAATCGGGATTACTCTCATCCAGCGTTACAGTCACGGCACTGCCGTTGGCGTCTTCCAGCGCGACACACAGCCCGAGAATCTGCACATCAAAAACTTTGCAAGCTGACGGACTTCCCGCGGCGCCTATCTCATCACCGGGAAAAAATAAAGAATCTGCTGCGCAACCAGCGAAATGTGGTAATAGTCCTGCACATCACCGCCGCCATTTGCCAGGCGTCCGAAAGGCACCGAATCGGGGACCGCGACAAAGCCGCCCAAAGTAACCGGATTTTTCAGTATTTGCGCTTGCTGGATGGAATCATTAGGCAGGTAAGATGCAAGTGGGTCGTTAACATCAGAATCAACCTGGGAGTCACTGTTCACGGAAATGGCGCCGCTGATGTTCACCGTATTAATGGTGGCGCCGTCATCATCATCGTGAACACTGCCAATCGTGGTCAGCATTGCCAGTATCAACAATAGCAGAAAATGAAGGTATCTGTGTTTCGGCATTCCGGGCGGCATAACAGTCTCGCGTGAACGATCATTTTAAGTTGACAATAACGCACACTTTACAACAACGGCCATGCAGAAGTCATATTGCAGCAAGAAAATTTGACTGCATTGACGGCCATCAACCGGCAATAACATCCGTAAAATATTCGCGCCAAACAGCCCGCTAGCCAATCAGCGATGCGGCAATCTATAATAATATATTATTAATTAACCGCCATTCAGGGATGTACATAAAATGAAACTGCTCAAAAAACTTGCTTTCGCCGGTGTTTGTTTTGCGTGGTTTGCCGGTAATGCGCACGCCCTGGAATGGTATCTTGGTCTCGATGGTTTTAACTGGCGGTTTGACGATGAAAATCTTCCTGACAAAATAGAGGGCGCCAGCGCGCGAGCAAGATTGGGATTTGTTGTTTCGCAAAACATGGTGGTGGAAACACAGTTTGCGGCGCCAAGCAAGGAATCCGGCAGTGGCGGCAGCGTGGATTTTCAGAATTTATATAACTTTATGGTGCAGGGCGTTTATCCCACAGGAAAAGCAAACCTGTACGGTATCATTGGCCTTTCCAGCGTCCGCTCATCGCGCGAATTCGCCGGATACACGTTTTCCGGCAGAGAGAACGGCTTTTCGTATGGCCTGGGCGCCAATTACCGTTTTTCAAAACACCTTGCGGTCAACGGTGATTACACGCAGTACCTTGATAAAAGCAATATGGAATTGGGCGCGTTTTCGCTTGGATTGACTTATTATTTTTTCAGTAAGCACCACGACCGGTGACCGCCGCGTTTAATACATTTCATTGCAGCACGGGAGGAAACAAACGAATAGCAAAAGAATATAGTCGCAAGCATGGCTTTATCCGCCGGTTTTCATTGCATTCAACAGACCTTACATGCCGCTAAATTAAATCCCCGGTTATAACAACACGTGCGCGCAACACACCCTGCAATAAAAAAATCCCGCCGGACCAAAGGTCCGGCGGGATTTTCATTTGTAACTTAACCAGGTTTTGGTGGCTGGTATTTTAGAAAGTTGCCAGCAATTCCAGCCGCCCGGTGGTGCCATCACCTTCGCCAATTGACAAAGGTGCAGTTGCAGCAGGCGGTACGTTACTATCATCATTAAACCGGATTTCCGCGTTGAAAAACAAGTTGCTGGAAATGCTGTAAAGCGCCGCGACGGTCATGGAAGAAGTATCCTCGGCGAGAAAAGCGCTGTCATAGGAAACTAAGTCATAACGCGCTGTGCC
The DNA here is from genome assembly GCA_022627515.1 of Gammaproteobacteria bacterium. GTDB lineage: Bacteria > Pseudomonadota > Gammaproteobacteria > SZUA-152 > SZUA-152 > JAKEGK01. The sequence continues at coordinate 18,146 of JAKEGK010000075.1, read as the reverse complement.
GGATAGTTTATCGTTAAATTTATAGTTCACCATCGCCATAAAAGCGCTATCAACACCTTCATCGGCAAAGAGAATCTCGCCTCCCACAAGGAACTTACCTGATTTCCATGTGGCGTTGATATCAATTATATTTTCAAACAATTGATCCTGGGTAATCAAACCAAGGGTAATGTCCAGATCCGGCATCGCTTTAATTTCGCCGGCGATCTTGACGGAATTTTCTTCAGGGACATTACCCAGATCATTCAGGAAACCGGCAATGAGTTTAACTTTGTCAATCTGGTAATTGAATTCCACACCCGCCAGGTTGTTGCCGTCTTCCGCTGTTGAAAAGTTCCAGATATCCCACAATTGGCCGTGTGTAATCTGATACATGTCCGGCGCGTCTTCACGCTCCCAGCTGAGGTTGTTATTAAACACGCCGCCCTTTAACGACATCCTGGGATCGATCGCCCAGTTCAGATAAATTTGTTCCAAACGGCCGGAATCACCACCCGCGCTGCCGGGATTGATATCGGCATCAAAGCGCATGCTGATGCCTTCTTTCAAACCGGCTTCTACATCGAGTTCACCGGTAGTATCGAAGCGGCCTTCCGCGCCGTTTTTGCCCAAATCCGTGCCATCAGACAAAGTCCATACCATGTCGACAAAACCGGTAGGTTTAATATCCAGGGCAACAGCGGATTGTCCGATGGTCAGCGTGGTTATCATCAGTGAACCTGCTATCAGTGTTTTCTTCATTGATTCGTTCCTCTTGTTTTTCGTCCGGTAATACTATTTGGGAATCATCCAATTTCATTTGGTGGGCATGGCGCGCCTACCTGAAAAAGCTGTTTCCCTATTGCCATGCTCCAATATGTCGCGGGATTGTATCGTACATGACCAAAAACGTCTCTAATTTCACATTATGTTTTCGAATTAATTCACAATTCTGCTAATTATGTAGCAGCAGTAAACACTCAAGCACAGCTAGGTTTCTCGCTGTTCATAAAATGTGCATTGGTTGGCGTTTACTTTGCAAACGCAAGTTAATGATTTTGGACTACACAGCCGATGAACTATAAATCAGAATTTTAAACCGGAAACTTTATTAGTTAATAAATTAGGTGTAAATTTAATCTACGAGTATCATGAAATTAACTACTTTCAAACTGGAACCCACGCTATGAAAAAACTAAACAAAGTTATTGGCTCCGCAGCATTGATCGCTTCCGCAATCGTTATGACTTCCGCGCACGCTGACAGTGGCTTTTATATTGGCGCCAGCGCTGGCAACGCATCCATTTCCGGCGAACCCTCTACCAGCATCGATTTCGATTCAGATGATACGGGTTACAAAGTATTTGGCGGGTTTAAATTTACTCTACTCGCAATAGAAGCCAGTTATGTCGATTTTGGTAAACCGGAACAAAACAATATCAGTGTTGAGTTATCCGGCTATGATCTTTTTGGTTTGGTGAATATTGGGATTGGGCCGGTGGATCTGTTCGGCAAAGTCGGCGTGTTTTCCTGGGATTCGGATCTGACCAATGGCGCCTCTGTCAATGAGGACGGCACTGATCCGGTATATGGTATCGGCGCAGGTCTCAGCTTCGGATCAATCAGTGTGCGCGCCGAATATGAATACTTTGATATCAGTGATTTTGACACTGTGGAAATGATATCAGTCGGAGCATCACTAACGTTCTAAGCACGATACCATTATTAGTTGTTAGTCAATTAGTCATTGCGAGTCCAAAGGACGCAGCGATCTTATATATCAATCAACACTGGATCGCCACGGTTTGCTAACGCAAGCCTCGCAATGAACTTGGATTCCGCCAGCTACTTTACCGGCAGGTTAGTGCCTGCGGTAAAAATATATTTTACCCCCTCCCTGGGAATAACCGCCATGGAGATTGCGACTTTATCCTGAATGGGATTCGCCGACATGGTTGCCATCGCCAGTATTTCAGCGACACCATCCTTTAATGTTACCTTGAAAATCGTTGTACGGTTGTAATATTGCGTGTTGCGGCCAAATACGACGATGTTGTTTTCAAAGTTAACTTCCGGAACCGGTGTGGCGGGAGAAAAAATTTCCCAGACACTTTTGAACGTGGCCGCATCGCTGACATAACCCGCCGGCAACCGTTCCTGCCCCCTGGGCAACACATTCAATTTCGCCACCGGAAAATCACCACTCCAATTCTGGATTATTTTAATATCCTCAATCACTTCTTTTTTTTCATCTTCAATAATCTTGCCATCGGGTGTCGTGGACACACAGGCAACAATCGTTAACATATCTATGAACAGCAAAAAACGCAGCAACATTTTCATGGCGATCTACACCTGTATTCAAATTAATAAACCGGATTTTAATCCGTCCAATTTCATCTTAGCCGCGGTACTGGCTTGGCGAAACACCGTGCCAGCGCTTGAACGCCCGCGAAAAGTTCGCCGGATCGGAAAATCCCAACAAGTACGTAATCTCGTTAATCGACAACCGTGAGTTTTCAATGTATTGATCCGCCAGTTCCTGGCGTGTTTGATTCAGCAATTCCTTAAAACTGGCGCCTTCTTCCTTAAGTTTACGCTGCATACTGCGCACACTTAAATTGAGTAGTGACGCGATTTTTTCTTCGGTTACCGATCCGGACGGTAATAATTCGGTAATTTTCACCCTGGTCCGGATTCCCACCGATACGCCGTCCAGATGCGAAAGATATTCATCGATGATCTTGTCATTCGCGCGCGCCAGATCAATATTGGAAGCCGGTAAATGTTTTTCAAGGACATCTCTCTTAAAATCGATGGCGTTTTCGCCGCTGGAAAATTCGATTGGCGCCCGGTAAAACGCATTAAACCGGTCTACACAAGCAGGCGTGGGTTCCGGCCGCATCGTCCGGATACGCACGGGATCCAACTCCCTGCCATAATTCAACCGGCACATATGAAGCAGCACCGCCAGCGCCGCATCCATGGAAGCAATTGAGGTTTTTAACGGTTCGGCCGCGCTGTAAATAACAATTCGGGTAACGGAATTCCGCGTAGTGATATCCACAGCGGCCGCGTTATTTACAATGCGGATATATCTTTGCAAGCGTTCGAACGCATCCTTCAAACTGGGGCTCGCCATCCAGGAAAATCCCAAGGCATGCAGCGAAGTGGGATGCCAATGATTCACCGCAACCAGACCGAAACACGGGTCCTGGGTTTTTTCCAGGGCCAGGTCCCATAAACGCGTAACCGAAAAGAAATCAAACCGGGCATTTTGGTCACTTAAGTGAGCTGCATCCATTCCCGCCTGCCTGAACAATTGACGATAGTCCACGCCATAAGACTTCAGTGTTTCCGCGATTAACAACACCCAGGAAGAAATGGTTGTGATATGCATGCTTTCCCTTTGCTTAAGTTACTTGTTCCGGCTATCTATTGGCCGGCCAAAAAGTGCATCCAAGGATAACGTGTTGGCGCGTTGGGACAACAAATTATAACACCCAAATTGTTGCTTGATAGTCAAAAAGACCAGTAACGCAAATCCCAATAACACGGCGTCCAGGAGGAATAAATATGACTATCAAAAACGATCTGGCCTCAATCACGCAAAAGACACTCAGCCAGCCAATCACCTATGTTGGCATAGGACTGCATACGGGATGTAAAGCCGCCATGGTGGTGCGGCCGGCTGAGCCGGATTCCGGTATTAACTTTTTGCGCAAGGACGCGCCTCCGGGAAAAGGCTTCATCGCGGCGCGCTGGTATGACGTCGTGGAAACTCACATGTCCACCGTGCTTGGCAACCAGTACGGCGTCACGATCAGTACCGTGGAGCACTTGATGGCGGCATTGCACGGTTGCGGCGTGGATAACGCGCTGATAGAAATCGACGGACCTGAAATACCAATCATGGACGGCAGCAGCCACCCGTTTGTTACCATGATTGAAAAGTCAGGCACGGTTAACCAGCCCGCCTTGCGCAAAGCGATATGGTTGCAGCGCCGGATTTCTGTCAAGGATAATGACAAGGAGGCGGCGTTAATACCAAGCTCAATACCCTCGATTACCGTCGACATAGATTTTCCTGATTCCGCGGTGGGTAAACAAACCTATACGGTGCAACTGGTCAACGAAGCTTTTCGCGCGGATATTTCCCGCGCCAGGACTTTTGGCTTTGCGAAAGATATCGAACGATTGCAAAAACTGGGGCTTGCCAGGGGTGGATCATTACACAATGCCATCCTGGTCGATGGCGACCGCATCGTTAACGCAGAAGGATTGCGATACAAAGATGAATTTGTCCGGCACAAAATTCTGGACACCCTGGGTGACCTGGCGCTGATTGGCATACCCATCTACGCCAGCTACTATGGAAAAAAGCCGGGGCATACCATCAACAATGCGTTACTGCATAAATTGTTCGAAGAACGCGATGCCTGGTCCTATATCACCATCGATGAGTACAACACCCTGGTGGGCCGCCGCAACGAGTGGGAACAGGATGGGGAAGAATATAGTCAGCAGACTCAAAACGCCGGTAATGCCTGAGCCAAACAGGATCGCTAAGGCTTGCAATCACCAACGTGTTTATCATCGTCAGGATCAATGAGGCGACCCATAAAAGAAACCGCGCATGTTAACAAGGGGAAAAGCAACAACCATAAAGCTACAACATTTTGTTGAGGATTTTTATTCATTCGTGTTTTGACACTGCGTTCCCTATTGGCAAAACATCGCTAACGTTTATCGCGCGCGAGGCGCCGGCCAGGGAGCTGGTGGTCTCGCGTCTGGCGGCATTGACCGCGGAGGTCCGGCTACCGGCGGCCGTGGCGCCGGAGGAACGCCAACCGGTGGCACAGGCAACGGCTTCCCCGGCCTGGGTGGAGGGGGAAGAGGTTTTGGCGGTTTCGGAGGTGGAAACACTGGCGGAGGATACACTGGTGGCGGATACACTGGTGGCGGATACACTGGTGGCGGATACACTGGTGGCGGATACACTGGTGGCGGATACACTGGTGGCGGATACAACGGCGGGCGATAATAGGGTGGATAGTAGTAGGGACCCCAATACCATGGATCGTAGTAATCATAACGGTAGTAGACTGATCCGCCGACGTATCCGCCATTTGTCGTCGCGCATCCGGACAGCAGTAGAAACAGCAACGTAACCGCTATGTTTGTAAATATTGAGCGGTGTGAAATATTTTGTCCGTTCATGGCAACCCTTACTCCTTGTGCGTTACGGGTTCATCCCATTTCACAATACCCAGAACACCGCCTTGCGGATCACTAAAAATAGCGAGATTGCCGTCGAGTAAATCTTCAGCGGGCGGCACCATGATATAACCGCCGGCTTCCGTCACTTTTGTAAGCGTTGCGTTGACATCACCAACCCTGACATAGGGCAGCCAGCCGGCACGATTAGCATCTTTCGGCAGTGGCACAACACCGGCGCGGGAATGCCCTTGTGAAGAAAGAATAATGCGCTCAACGCCGGCTTTTTCTTCATTTTTCTTTAATTCATAGCCGGCCAATCGCTGATAAAATCCAGCGGCCTTTTCAGGTTGGTCCGCAAAGAGATCCACCCACAAAAAATCCCCTATCGCGGTGGCATTATCCGGCGGATCCCCGCTGTCGGATTTCAGAACTCCAAATAATGCGCCATCCGGATCGCGAAACAGCGCATAAGTGCCGCGCTGCGCTACCGTCATTAATTGCGTATGAACCACGCCGCCGCCTTGTTCTACGGCGGACACGGCTTTTACCGGATCGTTAATCGACATCAAACCAATCCATAACGCGCCGGCCGGTATATCTTCCCTGGGTTTAGCCAGGAACATGCCAGCCACGTTTCGATCATTGTTTAATATCAGGGTATATTGATCTTCCGCATTTTCGAGCGCGCGGAATTTCCAGCCAAACACACCGCCGTAAAAGGCTTGTTGTTTTTCAAGCTCCGTAGTCGCCAGATCAAACCAGACAAACTTTCCGGTGAGCTGCTCACCGGTTTTTAATTCAGTTAATGGCGGTAATACCGGCGCCGGCAAGCTGACTTGAGAGAATACGAGGAATGCAGAAAATAGCATACCCGCGATAACATTGGTTTTTAATCGATGATCAGGCATTGTCAGCATGTTCCATTCCAATCCAGCGGTGACTTTGCACGCCGCTGTCTTCTCCGTTAAATGTTAAATTCACGCTTATCTATTTCTACTTTGTTACATTAAATAGCCGCGTGCACAGCTCGGGAAACAAAGGCGTCTGGCAAGACCGTTGGCGGCAGGGATGCCGCCATCGAGCATTCTCTTGAAAACAAGAATGGAGGTGTTTACGGCGTGTCTTGCCAGACGCCTTTGCTTCCCGTGCGGGATTGTTCATTAACATAAATTAAAGTAACAAAGTAGAACTATTTTTTGGGCGGATAGCCCGCCAAAATTTCCTTCACCACTTCATCGATCATTGCCTGGGCTTTCTCCGGTGATACGCTGCGTGACAAAGTCCTCGCACCGGCGCCCTGCCATACCAGGGAATTTTTCTTCGCATCGATGATGTCAATCACCAGCGTGCCTTCTTCGATCGGCTGTTGACTGACAGGCACGCCAACCGACACCCCCACAGCCGAATGGTGGCTAAAACTTCCAAGGCCAAAGAACACGCTGCTGCCCGAATACCCGCTTATATGCATGGAAAGATGATAGGTGACCAATACATCCGCTTGTGCGGTATCGACGCTTTGCATTCCTTTCGCTTGCAATGTTGCTTCGATGGATTCCCGAATGCGTTTATGCACCAGTGACGCATCGGCTTGCGATTTTTTTGTCTGTTCATCGGTTTGATCTGACCAGGCGTAGGATTTATAAGCACTAAAATCAGCCGAGGTATCAAAATCAATCGCGGGCTTGCTGGCGCAAGACCACAACAACGCAACTGTCAGACCATAAAAAAGATACTGTTTCATTCGCCTGCTTGACCGGGTTCGAATTAACGGCGTTTGCCGGTTCCACCGGCTTGGGATTAGAAAAATTTTAGTCCCTGACATACCAGCAATAACATGACGGTAATCAACCCAAGCGCGATCTCATGTGGGCGATAGAAGCAGGTCCGCCTGCGCGGTTCCCGCCATCAGGATCAGGTCTCTCATTTTGGTTGACGGCCACGCTCAAATTCATATTGTTTCAAATCATCCAGCATCAAGCAGACTGCTTAACTGAAGCGGCTTTCGCAGTTGGGCGGATAGCTGGTATTAGATATGGCTATAAATAAGTCAGGCCAGTTGGAGGAGAAGCCAGGCACTGGCAAGTGATAACAGCCTTAAAAAAGAATATTTAAACTTTATTATCAATATAACAGCCTGTAATAAGACTCTTATGTGATTTTCTTGACTGTTCAATTCGATACCCTATAATCGCCTTATTAAAGGCTGTTTTAGATTTAATTATGGTATAAAAACCTATAATAAGGCTGTTATGGACTTCTATACGCTCTCAGATAAGGCAATCCAGAAAGAACTCGGCCAGCGCATCAAGGCGCTGCGGCTGCGCAAAAACATTACCCAGAAAGAACTGGCCGATGCGGTGATGTTGTCGCTGAACGCCATTAAAGCGCTGGAGGCCGGCAGCGCAAAACTGTCGACTCTGATTGCCGTGTTGCGCGAACTGGGCGCTTTGGATCAACTGGATAATTTTATTCCGCAGACAACGGTCAGCCCATTACAACTTGCCAGAATGCAAGGCAAGGTGCGCGAAAGAGCCTCGCGCGCGCGGCTCAAGGAAAAATCAAAGGATGAACCGGAATGGTAAAAAAAGTCGATACCGCGATAGTAAAACTCTGGGGTAAAACCGCCGGCGCCGTATCATGGCTGGATGACCGCGGCTACGGCGTATTTGAATATGATCCCGATTTTCTGAAATCCGGCCTGGATGTCTCCCCCGTCCACATGAGTCTGGACGATGCGCGTAAAGGCGACGGCAAGTTCACTTTCCCCGCGTTAAACAAAGACACCTTTCTTGGATTGCCCGGCATGCTGGCCGACGCCCTGCCGGATAAATTCGGCAACGCCATCATTGATACCTGGCTGGCGCGCCAGGGCCGCGATAGCGCCGGATTCAGTCCCGTGGAGCGGTTGTGCTATATCGGCAAACGCGGCTTGGGCGCCCTGGAATTTTCCCCGGCCACCATAGATAAGTATGACGCTTCAGTACCCGTTGAGATTTCCGAACTGGTTATGCTGGCGCAACAAATCATTCAGGAGCGCAAGACACTCGATGTGCGGCTCGGCGGCTCCGAAAAAGATAACGCGGAGGCGATTATGGATATCCTGCGCGTCGGCACCTCGGCCGGCGGCGCGCGGCCCAAGGCCGTGATTGCCATGGACGCAAACGGCAACGTCAGGTCGGGTCAAACCGCAGCGCCGCCGGGATATGATTACTGGATTGTGAAATTCGATGGTGTCACCGACCTGGAGCTTGGCGAACCCAAAGGCTTCGGGCGGCTGGAATATGCATACCACCTTATGGCCAGGGCGGCGGGAATTCACATGTCTGAATGCCGGCTGCTGGAAGAAAACGGGCGCGCGCATTTCATGACAAAACGTTTTGACCGCGTTAACGGCAGCAAGCTGCATCTGCAATCGTTGTGCGGTATTGCCCACTTCGATTTTAATCAGAGCGGCGTCTATAGCTATGAGCAGGCGTTTACGATCATGCGCAAGCTGCGGCTGAGCAAAGCCGATGCCGCCGAACAATACCGGCGCATGGTATTCAATATAATGGCGCGCGACCTGGACGATCACACCAAAAATATTTCATTCCTGATGGAGCCCGATGGCAAATGGACACTTTCTCCAGCGTATGATGTGGTCTACTCCCACAACCCCAAGGGCAAATGGACCAATCAGCACCAGATGAGCATTAACGGCAAGCGCGATCATTTTACACGGGAAGATTTGCTTTACATCGGCGAATCGATCAGCCTGCCCAGACCGCAAGAAATAATTGACGGCGTGGCAAACGCTGTCAGGCAATGGCCGGAGTTTGCGAAAACGGCGGGCTTAAAGCCGGAAATAATGAGTGAAATAAAAGCTAATCTTCGAATAATGTAGAATACTAGCCCGTATTTCTCACCAGGCGGCCACCAAAAGCCAAGATGAGAAATGCGGGCTAGCCCTATCTCGTTAGTTATCCTGTTCAGTAATTAACGGCGTAAAACCATAATAGTGCCCGCCAATGGAGACTTCGATCAGCAATCCGCCGCGCAACTGGGTGAATATGGCGATGTCATCAAGATACGCCGGCGTTACACCGCCGCCAAGTGTAATCAGGGCGGCGTTGACCTGCCCGCCCAGTTCAAGGTTGCCTCTTTTAAAATGATCCAGCACTTCGGCGGATTTAAAGAATAAAATCTGGCGGTAAAATTGAACACCGGCGTTAAATCCCACGTTAACCTGGGTGAGCGATGTTGTTCCAATAACCTGATTGTCTTTGAACACCATACCGGTTCCATGGGCGCCGCCAAAACCCAGTCCCGCCCTTCCCATCGCGGGATAAACAGCAAAAGCCACAGCGTGCTCGAAATAGGGCGCAAGTTTCTCCTCCTTCTGTAACATGACCAGTGCTTCATGCGCATCCGCGATTGCGGATTCTGGCAAGTCACTGTGTTTAAGCGGCTGCGAGGAACATGCGCACAATGTCCCGAGCATGATCAGCACAAATAACTTTTCTTGGGAAAAAAGCCTCATCGCAAACACTCCAGGTGTCCGGTAATGGCGTTGGATCCGCCAGACACATTGTTGAAAAGATCGGATGACCCAAACAGACCGGAGCGGTGAGCCACGGTCATGCCCACGAAGCAGTTGCGCAAGGATTTTGTCTTCACAAGATTGTCGACAGGAAAATCCACCTGCATTTCAAGATAATTAAGGAACCGCGAAGTGTCACGGCCTTTTTCCGCCTGTTCGATTTTTTCCGCGGCCGGCGCCTCTTCCGCGTATGATACGCCGTAACCAACACCCCAGCGGAATGCCAATTGATCCGACCATGGTTTATAGCCTTTACCCATCACCATCACATATGCCACGTAGTCCCAAAAATCGTCCTGAAACGGTTCTTCCAGGCGCCGGAACAATGCCAGCCGTCCGTATACATCAATCCGTGGGCCGCCGGTAACAAGCTTGCCAAAGGTGAAGCCCAGTACTTCAGTGTCAATTTCATTATCGGGCCTTAAATCACCGCGGATAGTGTGATTGAAGATTTCCTTGGCGTTGTAGCCATAGTTGATGCGCCATGACCATTCTTTTTTACGCTTCAGATCCGCGACGTCCGCCACATAGATATCGCCGAACAGGTAACTGGCGCCCATAAAAACCGCCGCCAGATAATCTTCTTCAACCAGTGGACTTTCTCTTTGACCGGTGTCCATCCCTTCAAAGGCGATGTTTGCGTACAACAACCAGCGCCGCGTCAATTGATAAGACGTGTTGAGCCCGATGCGCGCAAAAGCGCCGGAACCCGGCTCATATGCGGGCCGGCCGGGCCGGGCTTCCGCTTCACTCACACCGAAATAGTAATTACTGAGTTGCCCGTCCTGATATATAACGCTGAAAAAAGGCGAATAGATCCAGCGGCCTTCATCGAGGCGATAGCGGTAAGTCACATCCACTTCTTCACCGTTATGCTTGTTCAACGTGTCCGTCACCCATTCAAACTTAACGGAGCCAAACGCGCCTTTGAACGAAAACGAGAAACCCGCATCGACGGTCTGTTCGCGCTTTTCCATGCCTTCGTAAAAATCACTCGTTTGCGGATCCAGTTGATCGAAACGGTAACGCGCCAGCGCGTCGGCGCTGAAAAAATCATTCCGGTACATATGAACACCAACGGAAGTGCCGTGCGCAAACAGGTATTTTCCTTCATAGAGATACATGGGCACCCAATCTTGATTGATGTCATCGCCTATACCGGAAGAACTTTCGTCTTCTTTGTAAGGCGTGGTTTCCAGCCGCACCCCAACACCCAGGCCAACGGTGCCTGGCGGCGCATCCAGTATCGGTATCCGGGAAACTTCGGAATCCGCTAAAGCATAGCCTTGAAAGAATAAAGACGTTATGAACAGGATCAACCAACACCGGAAACGCGCCCGGCGCCGGTTAAACGGTGCAAGATTCCGTGGATTCTCAATCACACTTTTTAAGTCACAGGTTTTAAGGCGCAATGAATTAAATGTTTTAACCGGGCGATCCGGCGTGGTATTGCGTAATGAAAAATAAAAAAATGCCGTATGAGTCTAATCACTCAAAGACAAATAAGACACTTGGTGAACTCCAGATCAGCACTATATTAAACGGAATGTTACATCAGCCACAGCAAACCGCCGGATAACTTTTTGTTTACTGGGAATGAGTGGCGTGCCATGCAGGATGTACTTACACTGCAGTTTGAAACCCGGCGTTGATGCAAAATCGTACAAGTTTCATTTTCGATTTTTACTTTCATTGGCATTAGGTCTAAGATTCAGGATAATCACTTATTGCAAAATAATTAGAAGTCACATCAATCACGGATAAGTCACACAACCGGACCACATTCATGGACCGCATCAACCAATACATCACAGCCGCAAAAATCTGTTTCCTGCTATTCCTGTCATCCGGTTGCGCCTCCATCGAAGGCAAATTCACCGGCACCAAACAGGCCAATATCGGAATTTTTGCGGATCAGACGATTGCCACATTGACGGGCGCGGAATTTGGATTGCCTACCGGCAAGTCGGTTTATGTGCGTGAATATATCACCGCGTCGGAGCCTGAGGAGCAGGAATTCACCGCGCTTGAAAAGGAGCTGGAAGTGCGGCTGCTGAGACTTGTTAAGTACTCCATTACCCTGGTGGACATTGCTGAAACCAGTAAAACAGAAGCTGAACAAGTCCAAAAGTACGCGGACTTTCTTAAAGAGCTGCAAAAAACCGCCGAGGATAAACTGGAAATTGATCCAGGCTACTACGATGATATCGTGGAAAAAGTCCGCAGCCAGGAAAAATTTTATGAAGCGTTACAGCAGGCGCAACCCTTGCTGAATGCTTCAGGACGCGCCTACCAGAAAGTCATGGATAAAATTGAACTGTCACTAAAGGCGCTGGAAGCCAAAATCGACCGCAAAATCGACGAGCGTTTTGCGGAAGTCATTGCCTACCAGCATGCGCTGGAACAGGAAAAATATGCCATCTTAAGAGCGCTTGGCTACTTATATAATACGTATAAAGGCGATCCGGACGCGTTTCAGAAGCTGCGTGAAAGCAACGTGATTCGCAACAAGGCATTATTACCCAAAGGCAATCCGTCGGATGAGGATTTGACCGCGATTACCGAGCATTTGGTAAAACGCCTGGACATCACCCATAAAATCTGGCAGGAAATCGAACCGGACTGGGAATTGTATCGCGCCACGCATAACGAGCTGGATGAGTTGTACAGGGAAATGAGGCAGGGATTAAACCGGATACGCGCTGTCATTATTGTCTGGTCAAGGGCTCATCAGAAAATGGCGTCCGGTGTAAGCAATCCCGCCGAATGGTTCGATATAGAAAACGCTCCCGCCCAGCTATTTCAACTTGGGACAAAAACACTGTTCTAAGCGCTAACCACACTGCAATATAAGGCCACAACAAGATGTTTAATTTTCAATGTGTTCTCAAATTAATTGCGGGATGCGTGTTAATTGCGGCAATAACCGGTTGCATGCAATTCAGGGTAACGCATAAAACCAACCCCAATTATGATTTCAGCCAGATCCAGAGTTTCGAAATTATAAAGAACAAGCAGGATAAAATCGAAAACCTGCAAGTTGATGAAGAGTGGCTAAGTCAAACAGTCACAGGCGCCATCAGGGATACGCTGACCAGTAAGGGCATAACCGAAAATCCGGAACAGGCGCAAGTTATCGTGTCTTACTATGTGGTCGTCGAAATGACGGTTGATACCATCGTCATTGACAACTACTACAGCAATTACTATCAATACAGCGCCTACCCGTCAGCCGCCATGCCGGCACACCGGAAAATCGCCTACAACAAAGGAACCCTGGTCATTGACGTGGTGAACAAACAGAACAAGCAGTTTGTCTGGCGCGGCGCCGCGGATACGGTGGTGCGGGAACAAACCGAGCGGGAAAAACGGGAGCAGAATATCAGAAAGGCCGTGGAACAAATTTTTAAGCAATTTCCACGCTAGAAACGGGCGCTGTAAAAATTCCTTAAGGACAAATGCGGTTCGCGGGAAAAGGACCCGCACTGCTAAAAATTGAGCAGGATCAGCACAGGCTCTTACAGCGCAAACCTTCAGTCCAGGTATACTAAAATAGTAAATCGCAATATGATATAAAAAGGAAAAGTTACCAGACTATATTCCAGACAGCCAACCAAAAGGAATCGAATTGTGAGTGCAAAGAACCTGTTAGTCCTGTTAGTAACGATGGTTGCCGTGACGCTGGCAGCCTGCTCCTCCATGCGGACCAATATCGACTATGATCCCGTTTATGATTTTTCAACGCTGAAAACTTATGGCTGGATTCCCAATCCGCAAATAGAACAAGCCAACGAGTTGTTCGATAAACACTTCCGGAAAATCATGGATGAAAAACTCGCAGCCAGGGGCTACAGTGTCGACGATAACAATCCGGATTTTCTTATTGCATACCATGGCGATGTGCAAAGCAAGGTGGATGTCACCAACTGGGGATACCGGTACCCCGGCTGGTATGGCGGCATCGAAGTATATCAGTATGAAGAAGGCACGCTGATCGTGGATTTCGTGGATGCCAAAGCAAAGGATATTATTTACCGCGCCACTGTTTCCGCGGAAATGGACCGGGGCAGCACGGATTTTGAAAGACGCCAGAAGCGCATCACCGAAGCTGTGGAAAAAATCTTAAAGAGTTTTCCGCCACCCAAGAAATAACAAAACCAACCGAAGATAGCGCAGGTCGCATCGCCGCATTCCCTGATTCAGGTCAGGGAGTGTGTGTTGCAGATCTGCTTGTAATGTAAAAGCGTTGTGTTTGTAAAGGTGTTGACAAAAGTAACCGTCCTGTAAATTTACTTGAATTTGAAACATGACGTGGGGCCCTCAAGTTACACACCCTCACTTGAAATCACTCTTACCTAATCCGTAAGGCAGTGTCAGATCGCAAATGGCCAGGCTCGGCCACAAACCGTCATTAAATGTTTGATGATCGAATTTCGGCTTTGCGGCGGTAGCGGGAGTTCATAAAATTATTGTTAGTGTCAGCTTTTAATCTGGAACGGGCTTTCGCTCGTCATTCCCGCGAAGGCGGGAATCCATGTTTTAGAGAATCGTTCGATATAAATCTTTCCACCCTGGATTGAATTCATTTATTAGTTCAATTTTCCATTGACGATTCCACTTTTTTACTTGCTTTTCACGAAGAATAGCTGACGCCATCTCGTCGTGTTGTTCATACCAAACCAAATTGTGAACTTGGTATTTTTTTGTGAAACCTTCTACTTGGTCATTTTTGTGTTCCCAAACACGCTTCACCAGATCCGAAGTAACACCTATGTAGAGCGTTCCATTGGGCTTACTTGCTAACCTTCGGCTTTGCGAACACCTGGTGTCAGGACTTGCACCTGACGAGTACTGTGCCATGCCCGGCACACACGCTCAGCATCAGCGGCGGCGCGTAGCGCCGTCCGCTGTAACCGATCGTTAGGCGATCAATCGGAGCCGAAAGTTGCTTTCTATCAGTCGAGAGAGTCGGCGGCATGGTCTGCTATGCGTCGTTGTAGGCTCTCTCAAGCACTGACACGTCGAGTTTGACCATCGTCATCATAGCTTCCATTACTGCCTGTACCTTCTTGGGGTTGTTGGCGCTGATGAGTTCCATGAAACGGCGCGGAACGATTTGCCAAGTAATGCCGAACTGATCGGTAATCCATCCGCATTGCAACGGCGTGGCACCAGCGCTGACAAGCTTGTTCCAGAACTCATCAACCTCTTCCTGGTCTTCGCAGTCGACGAAGAGCGAGAAACCTTGAGAGAAATTGAAGTACGGGCCACCGTTATAGCCCATGAAGGACTGACCACCAATGGTGAATTCGGCAGACCCTATCGGGCCGTCCTTGCCATTGCGGGCAACGTGCTTAAACTCGGAGTCGGGGAACGTGGCGGTGTAAAACGCCATTGCATCTTCGAGTTGGACATTGAACATCAGAAACGGTGTCACTTTGGACATGGGTAAGCCTCCTCTTTTCGGGTTGTCGCCTAACGCAGCGTTAAGCGCCCAGTGTGGGGGAGCGGCTCTTGCGCGAACATGGAGCGAAGCGGAATGGGCAAAAGCCGCGTAGCCACACTGGTCCGGCGCGCGAACTTCAACGCTATGTTAGCGATTGATTTCGTGAGCTTATATAGAACACTTTTTATCTGGTGTTTTTTTCTCGATGCGCGCAACCTGGCCAGCAACACGGCCGACGTTTTCCATTCTTAAGGTCCTCCAACAGCCTATCGATACGCTTATTCCTTGTGTCCGCCTTTTTTGCGTCTTCCACCCAACAAATCCACTCATTGCGCGCTAATGGAGTAATGTCCTCCCAGTTTTCGTGAACCAATTTATCTTTCATGATCCTTTGCTCAACGTCTTCTGGAAGATCATGAACGACTCCACCTGATATCGCCTTTTTTTTCATAGGCTCGACCTGCAGTCGACTGTATGTTTATGGGTTCTGTTCGCTAACGCTGCGCTCACCGGCAAATAACGAGCGCAGCGAGTAATTTGTCCGTGTGAGGCGCTTTGTTATAAATTCTTTTCATTCTCTTTGTTGTGCCAAATTCTTAAAATATAAATGAAATCATTACCGATGAGGTAACGTACTGTATAGTTGCCAATATAAAGATCGCGGATTTGCTCCGGGTCGGAAGCTTTCAATACGGGTAGACCAATTTTTGGAAATAGCTTTAGCTTATCGACACCCTCTTGTAGGTCTATCGCTATCCGACGAGCTGCGAATGGGTTCTTAACCTCTACAAATTCCAACACTCTTTGGAGATCATCGATAGACTCCGGCGAGTATCTTACCTTCATGATTTAGGAGGCGTTTTACGATCATTGGTGCCCCAGCTATTCAGCCAGGCATTCACATCCTCTTCATCAATGGATTTACCTGCTTTTATGGATTCAAGTGCCTCGAGGGTATCTTGCCACCTTGAGTCTTCCAGGGATTGCCTCGCAAGAAACTCTTTAATAGCTTGATTTATAAGATAGTTTTTGCTTCTATCAAGCTTTTTGGAAAGGGCCTCCAGGGGTTTTTCCACATCGTCAGCAATCCGAATACTTGTAATGCTCATGAAACCAACCTCAGTGTAGTGATATGTATTACATATTAGTACAGCGAAGGCGGTACGGCTAGAGGAATTTATAACGACTACAGCAGAGGTCAGAAACCGGAAAAAGATAAAAAGACAAAAAAGGACATCCACCACTTCCGCTTATTATAGATCTATTTCCATGATATTTACGGCGATGCTTAACATAGGAAATGTCATGATCAAATCGGTCCAAAAACCAGATACTTGCCTGACAAAAAAAGCACCGGAATGGGTTTAATGTTTTCCCTGTCATCCAGAGCATTTTTAACTACTGAGTAAAAAACCAGAGAGATAAATGATTAGGCCGGATGGGGTTTGTTTCGATAGAGCGTTGAACATTGCGACAATCCCCGGCACCAGGATTGTTTTAACGCATGGCTGTAATGGCGGATTGCATCTACGGTGCCGATGACTTTATAAAACCGGTGACCGAAGTAGTTGATGTTCGTGAGCCATTGCATTTCATTGATGTTGAGCCGTTGCAGTATCGGCGCGAGATGGGATGGTATCGCACCTTTTTTGTCATCGCGGATCGCCCGGCCCGTCCATTCCAGTAAGACAAAGTAATCCTGGGCCGAAAACGGAATGGCGGCGCAGGTGTTGTCGTGATGTTCGTTGCCACCAAAAGGCAGTAATGCGGCGGGCGCGAAATGTTTGTTTTGTTGTTGACGTTGAGTAGTGTTACGGTTTTGCGCTTGCTGGCCGGCGTTTCATCGGGTTGCGTTTTTGCGCGTTGGCTGGCATTGGCATAGGTTCGCAAGCGCTCCTGAATGGACGTAAAATCCGATTGTTCGGGTGTATCGCAAATACCGGCTCGGATGGGATTAAGATCCACATACATCATGCAGGTTAATAACGCGGCCTCGTCGAGCAGGGCCTGGCTTTTGAAACGGCCCTCCCAGAAGTGTCCTTTACAGTTGTCTTCCTGATTCGCCTCCCGCGCAATAGACTCGTTTAAACATCTCATAAACCAACTCACGTCCATCAACCGGCTGTGCCAAAGTTCTATCAGGTCACTGACGGCCTTGAATTCCGCTTTGGTTTGCAAATCCCCTGCCCGGTACCGATCAACCAAGGTATGCCCGTGAGCACAGAACCCCATTTCGTATTTTCGTAGGGCGGCGAATCAGGCTTTACTTGCGTAGCGGCGATAGCGCGAGCAAGTGTTTCGAGAGCCACCCGGACATCATTGAGGCACGCGTTGTAGTTTGGCGGTGATGACCGAAATGACTCTGACGAGGCATTGATCTTCCCCGCAATCTCTTCTGCGACCGGGAGGCCAGTAGCCTTTAGCTCTTTGAGAAGGTCATCATCGAGCGGTGGTGCGTCACCGGTGGACGGATCAGTCTGTGTGAGCGTCTTGGCTTCCAGAAGATACCCATCAAGTTGAAGGCAACGGCACAGATCGGAAAATCGCTCGTCGTGCCGGTACTTTGGATTCACGCGAGAACGAAGGTCTCCACTCGTTCGGGCGATTTCCTCGATTAGAGCCAGCAAGTGCCCATCGCTTGCAGAGCGCAAGCAGTTGTTAAGGTCAAAGAGCACACTTCCATTTTCAACAGAAATGCGTATGCCATGTTTGCTCACCAATACCACGACAAAGTCTGTTTCGTGGAGTGCGAGAAACTGAGCAAGCGAATGGCGGGTTCTTGATCCGATCATCGTATGCGGCCTAGTTTATGGAGACGCCGAACGTTCGCCATAACCGGCGGTGTAAAGCGGTGCGACAAAGGAGCGCCGCTTTACACCGTCCGTGTTGATGGCATTGTTATATTCCATGAAGTCGCTATCT
>JAKEGK010000074.1 GCA_022627515.1 Gammaproteobacteria bacterium | reverse complement strand
TCATTGTTGGCTTCATCCAGGCCGTTTTTCAGTTGTTCCACTTCGTTTCTGGCGACGATGTTCTCGGAAGTTTTCAGGGTTTTTTCCAGCAGGTTCACCTGGAAGCGCAGGCTCGCCAGAGTCTGCGCCAGCGAGTCGTGGAGTTCGTGCGCCAGCATGGTCCGTTCCTGCATGATGTGCAGCCGTTTGGATTCATTATCGAGGCGGGCGGTTTCCATAGCCAGGCTTAAATGCTGGCCAATGTTGGTAAGAATATTATTCAGCTCAGGTTCCTTATTGATGTCGATTTCGGGACCATAAAGGTGGTAAATGCCGAGGGCGCGGTTTTGATACTGCAAGGGCAGCACGACGGTTTTCGCGCCGCCGGGATGCGGCAGTGACTTATTCAACAAATTACCGCACAGGCTGCGATTAACTTCGCAACTGATCACATGGTTGGAAAAATCCTGGGCGCAAAGGCAGCGTTCAATGGGTGTGCTGCGTTCTTCTTCCGCAATTTCTTCAATACCTATATTGCCGATGACGCGCAGTTTATTATCGTCAGTGATTACGCGCACGGTGGCGGCGGATGCTTTGACAAGATTGAACAGCGTGAACAGGTAATTCTGCAGGAGTTCTTCGATATCATGGGCGGCGTTACTGGTGGCCGCAACTTCGTAGAGTATTTCCAGCATTTTGGATTTTTGCTCCAGCCGCTGGGTTTGCTCCCGGACTTTCTCATCCATTTCCAGGCTGAGCGAATACATGGAATCACCCAGGTCGTTGATGACGATGGCCAGCTTGAGAAATTCGCCATGATCCGGCAGGGGGATTCTTGCGGTGAGGTCGCCATCCTGCATGGCGTATGCCCAGTTTCGCATTTGCACCAGCGGTTGCAGCAGATTTTGCCGGATGCGGTGGTAGCTGATAATGACCAGATAAACACCAAAGGTAAGCAAAAGAATGTCGGCGGCTATGACGCCAATTTTATAAGCAGGGAACAGCAGTATTAAATAGTTGCAGGCAAACAACGCCAGCAGCGTAAAAACAATGCCGGTTAAGGGCAAACCCAGTTCGCCTTCGAAAAAGCCGGCCGGTTTGCGCCACCAATGCAATCTGGACTGATGTGGATTCATGGATCGGTAATGCAGTTCCGCCGGGTTATGGATACATTAATTTATGCAACAGAGTTCGAATTTATGCAAGAGAGTTAGTGTAACAGAAATTGAGCGAGATACAGCCGTGTGGAACGCTCTGAGCGGATACTGCAGCGATAAAGGGCTTCAGATTCCGGTCAGGGGTGGCCAAATTACGCGGGCAGATCCACAAAGCGCAGGGGTTGCGAATATCCGGAAAGTTTATTCCTGGGGTGGCTTGTGCGCCGGGTCGTTGGGGTTTTGAAATATGAAATTATATTCGCCGGTTTCCAGCTGGACATAATCAATATATGTGCCATGCAGCAGATCGGCGCTGCTGGGAGAGACGACGATATCAATGCCTTCTGACTGATTGCGCAGGTCATCTTCCCGAGCTTCGTCGAAGCCCATGCCATAGTCCAGCGCTTCGTCCGGTGTGACCCGGGCGGCGATGCGTAAACACATGCCCTCCGAATCGGTTTCTTCCGCGGATTTTTTAATCTGGGCGGCGGCTGCGGGTGAAACTGTAATCATGATATATACCTTTTATTGCGGTGCGGTTGGTTTTGCAGAGCGGTGTTGCTGAACAAAGCGTAAAAAGCGTTGTACCCAATGGTTTTCATCAACATCACGCAAATGGACGTAGCAGCCCAATACGTTTTTATAAACAATTCCATCATGGTTGCCGTCAATCCCGGTTCCACGCAGCACGTCGTAAGCGAATTTTACACCCTTGATGTTTTCCAGACTAGAGTAGTGAAATTCGTGCGCCGCTATTTCCGGAGTTTGGCCGGTGTTTTTGACCATGGGCCAGGGATGGTTAGCGGTTTCCTGTAATTTGACATAGCCGCGGCCTTGCGGTTTTTCATGCATGACGGTATCGGCGGGAATTGCGCCGGCCATTTCACAGTGTTCCCGGTTCCAGGAAAGACTGCGCGTTAAGTACATCAAGCCGCCGCATTCCGCGTAAATCGGCATACCTGATTCGACGGCGTTGCGAACGGACTGGCGCATGGAACGGTTGCTTTCCAGGGCGGACATTTGAGTTTCGGGGAATCCGCCGCCGATAAACAGGCCGTCGACTCGGGGCAGTTCCTTGTCATGCAGGGTGTCGAAGTAAACAAGTTCGGCGCCGGCCTGCTGGAACGCCTCCATATCACCCGGATAATAAAAACCAAACGCCGCATCGCGCGCAACTCCGATGCGGCAGGGCGCCGGCAACCGGAATGATGATGGTTGTTCTGTGGATACCGGGTCAAACGAAAATTTTGCCGTGTGCGCGATAGCAAGCAAGGCGTCAAGGTCCACTTGTTGCGCAATGCGCTGGCCGAGCAGTTCGATGCGTTTTTGCGCCTCATTCATTTCGTTGCTCGGTATCAAACCCAGGTGCCGTTCGGTGATGGTGAGATCCTGGTCATGATGCACGGCGCCGATTACCGGCACATCGGTATAGTGAGCAATCACGGCGCGCAGTTTGGCTTCATGGCGGCTGCCGCCCAACTGGTTCAGGATTACACCCGCGATATTCAGGCCGGGTTCAAACGCCTGGTATCCGAGTATTAATGGCGCAATCCCGCGCGTCATGCCTCTCGCATCGATAACCAGAATTACCGGCGCGTTTAACAGCATGGCCAGCGCGGCATTGCTGTTGCTGCCGTCAAGATTCAGCCCGTCGTATAAACCCTTGTTGCCTTCAATCAAACTGATGTCAAATCCGGCGGAATAGTGGTGAAACGTGCGCCGGATTTCTTCATCGTGCATGGTATTAAAATCCAGGTTATGGCAATCCGCCCCGGCGGCTCTGCTGAGCCACATGGGGTCGATATAGTCGGGGCCTTTTTTAAAGGGCCGGACTTTCAGGTTTCTGGATTTGAGCGCGGCGCACAGGCCAAGACTGAGCGTGGTTTTTCCGGAAGACTTGTGGGCCGCGGATATGAAAAAGTGACTCATGCGATTTGGCGGGCAATTCGGTAAGGCTGGCCGCTTCCGCCGTGTCAGGCGGCGGCGCCGTATTTATCTTTGGCGCGGCTGTTCCACATTTGGGTGGCCAGGATTTCCGCGTCTTGCTGGGTGGCGGCTTTGCCCATCATCTTGAGCGTAATGGCAAGGGTGCCAATCACAGCCGCGCTGGCATATTCATCCTCAATTTCACCGCGCCAGAGCTGGCCAAGGCGTTGTGGATTCATTTCTTCATCTTTTACATGGCGGCGTTTGAACATGGGGGGCCAGATTTCATCGGACATTTCACCATTGTGGACGCTTTGCACCAGGCACTCCACATCGGGGTTGCGTTCGATTTCTCCGCCGTCGCCTTTGATGACTGCCAGGTGCGGTTGATTGAGCAGCATTGCGGCTTGCTGGTGCGTTGGTTGATAACCGGGATGAAAAATGCCTTGCATCGCATACGGCGCATGAAAAGGATTGATCATTCGCGCGATGGTATGGACCGGCGAGCGCAAACCCAGGAAGGGACGCAATTCAATAATATGATGCAGCCGGGGACACATGTGTTCGATGTCGAGATAGGCAAAGCGGCGCGTTTTCATTTGCTCACACGCCTGTTGCAGCGATGTGCAGGGTTCCAGCCCCAGATTATTTAAAATATATTTGGTATAGACGCGGTTATTGGTATGGCCGCTGGCGCCGTGCATAAAAACGGTGACGCCACTTTCCGCCAGGATCAGCGTGGTCAGGATGAACCAGGGCAACTGGCGTTTTTTGCCGGCATACGAGGACCAGTCGAGGTCAACCTTTACCACGTTCTCCGGGATCGGGAGGTAGCCCCTTACCGCCAGCACCGCGCCGGCGACTTCTTCCGGTGTTTCTTCCTTGACCCGCATGAGCATTAGAAACGCGCCCAGTTGTTCCGGCGTGATTTCATTGTTGAGGATCATGCCAAAAGCGGTTTTTGCTTCATCCAGCGTTAATCCACGGGAACCCTTGCGGCCTTTTCCCAGGATACGGATAAATTGCGCGAATGGATGCTCTTGGTAAAACATAGCAGGACCTCAATTGATCAGGATTATTAATGGCAGCGCAGCGCTATCATTTCCATGGGCACTACCGTGCGGCATACTGTGCCGTGTATTAGACGCGTCAGGCGCGGGCTTGTTCGCCAGCCGCGGTTTCGTTTTCTTCAGAGCGTTCTTCAGAATGATAGTGAGGGTCGACCAGGGAATTTGCCAGGCTTAACGGCAGAAAACGCAGGATTTTCACACCGGCCAACACAATGGCAATAGCAAACGCAAAACCACCGGCGCCCAGGCCAACCTCATAAATGCTGGGTGTATAGGAACCTATGTCACCATCAAAAAAGCTGCTGCTGACTTCATAGCCGGGAAACATGTCCAGCGGGTAGGCCTGGCCGCCGATAATGATGACGTACATTTGCGCCATCCCTCCCGCAATGACCGTGACGGAAGCGGTTACCAGCCAGCGGGCGGAATTTTTAAATCCGTTCAGGAGGCAGAATACTAGCGGAATTATGCTGCCGATCAATACAAAGCCTAACCAGAATAATCCCGTATAAACGTTGCCGCCATCCAGAATAAATTTCATCACGCCATGGCGTTCCGTGGCATACAGGCTGGTCAAGTGGAAAATGGTGACGAAAAACAGGACGGCAGCGATGAACACGCCCTGCAATTTCCGCAGGCGTTCAACAACGGCGTCGCCCAATGGGCGCCGGGTGCCGCTGTAAATTCCGATCAATAAAATATTGAATACCGCCAGGCCAAACGAAAACGACATCACGATAAAAACCGGCGCCAGTATGGCGGCATCATACGCCTGGCGCGCAACCAGAAAGCCGAAAATAGAGCCGGTACCGGTGGTTAGAATCAGGCGCCAGATAAAGGCAAAGAAACCAACCGGC
Organism: Gammaproteobacteria bacterium; assembly: GCA_022627515.1. GTDB lineage: Bacteria > Pseudomonadota > Gammaproteobacteria > SZUA-152 > SZUA-152 > JAKEGK01. The sequence goes on along the minus strand of JAKEGK010000074.1, from coordinate 18,502 downwards.
TTACTGAATTTATTAAAACGGCGTTCCAGCATCATCCATAAATAGACGGCAACAATCGCGATAAACCCTGTGTACAGGAAAATATTCCAGGCAAAGATGGATTTGAAGTTGTAATAGGTCATCGCCACAATCAGCCGGTCGGGCCGGCCAAGGTCCAGCACCAGTATGCAAAGACCGCCCACCAGCAGGGCAATGGCAACGAGGCCGGACAGCGGCGCCAGCGGTTTGTAGAGTTTTTTATTGAACACCGATGAAATGGACGCCACGTTTAACGCGCCAGAAGCCGCGACAATCAGAAACACCGCGAATACATGGGGCATGCCCCAGACAATCTGGTTGTTCATGCCGGTGACGTGATGGCCCTGGTGTTCCATGTAGTAGGCGGCGCCCAGACCCAGCGCAATCAGCACACCAAGGATGGCCAATACAGCATAATAGCCAGCGCTTTTTCCGGGAATTTCGCGGTAATGGAGCATTTCTTTCATTGTGGTTTTTCCTTGATATAGGCCTTGCTTATAAACCTTGCTGGCACTTTTTGCTTAGATACCTTGATAACGTACGCCGGGATCCAGCCGGAAATCGGCGCGTACCGCGGTGCTGGGTTCGCTGGCCAGGCGCTTGGAAATTTCGCTGTTGGGATCATTCAGATCACCGAATAAAATGGCTGGGCCTTCCACGGTTTTGGCGCAGGCTTCCGCGCAGGCGGGCGTTTCGCCACGGTCCACGCGATGCACGCACAGAGTGCAGCTTTCCACGGTGCCTTTGCCGCGCGGCACATCGGGATTCTGATCGGTTACCGTTTCGTGGATGAAGGAGCGCGCCTTGTAAGGGCAGGCCATCATGCAGTAACGGCAGCCAATGCAGATATGCTTATCCACCAGCACAATACCGTCCGCGCGTTTAAATGACGCGCCGGTGGGGCAAACATCCACACAGGGTGGGTGCGCGCAGTGCTGGCACATCATCGGCAAGTTAATCGTGTGATTGGTTTGCTTGTTGCGCAGGGTGACCTTGCGAATCCATTGCGCATCGGTCTCAGGCCGGCCGAACTTCGTTATCCCATTTTCTTCATCGCAGGCCCGCACGCAGGCGTCGCAGTTTTCCGCGCATTTATTGGCGTCGATCAGAAATCCCCAGCGTACCTTGCCGGTGATGGCTTCATCGGCGGGTTTGGCGCGGGCGACGGTATGCAGGATCACACCCGGAGCGAGGGTCGCAAGGCCGGCAAGCGCGGCGCCTTTGCCGAGAAAGCTTCGGCGATACTCGTCAATTTGATTTTTCTGTTCACTCATAAGCGTTGCCCCGCTTGTTGCGCTCTTGGCTTTGAGGCATGACAATCAAAACAGTCGATTTTAACAGATGCATATTCATGGCATTGCACACAGAAATGTTTTGAATCCAGGTGACTGACAGGTTGGCCGGTATTGTCATTAACGGCATGGCAGTCGATGCATTCTTTCAAAGAATGTTTTTTGGTGCGTATGCCGCGATACATGGTTTCATCGCGTTGATGAAGTAACAGTTCCATGTGGTTTTTCCGCATGTAATCGGTGTCTTCCACGCAGCGGTCGCCCTTGCCCTTGGGGATGTCCGGCTTGGGTGCGCCGGCTAGCGCAGACACTGAAATCACGCAGGCAGTAATGATAATTGCCGCGGGAAATGCGGGGCGATGAGCAATAAATTGTATGGCTTTGGACAACACGTGCTGTTCCTTGTCAGATTGCTAATGTTGCTCGGTTTTCTGTTACTGAATTATTTTTTATTTACAACGACATCAACATTCTTGTGCTGCACGGCTTGCCGGGCAAGCCGCAAAAGCAACCTGCCCGGGTGTGCCGATTCAAAGTCGCGTTGGCCTGGTTATTCGCCCAGTCCCATCTGGATGTAACCGGTAGGGCATACATCCGCGCAAATGTGGCAGCCAATGCAACGATCATAGTACGTATCAACATAACGGCCCATGGTGTGCTTGTCTTTTTTCACCTTGTATACCGCGTCCTGCGGGCAGAAGATGACGCAGTTGTCGCATTCGAAACACATGCCGCAACTCATACAGCGCTTGGCTTCGGCGATGGTATCTTCCTCGGACAGGCCCGCGACGCGTTCTTCAAAATGGCCCAATACTTCCTCGGCGCTTGGAACCGATTCCTGGCGCTTATGACGTAGTTCGTAGCCAAAATGACCGAGAAACAGTTTGTCAGCGGGGATGATCTGGTGCGCGGAGCGGTCTTCATAATTGTGGACCGCAAATTCATCGTCACTGGTGCCGCGGCGGCCGCGGTCGATACCGCGGGTTTTCTCATCACCTTCCGGATCAAAGTGTTCCGGTTCAAGGCCTGCTTCACGCAGTTTATCGAGCAGGTTGAAGTGATGCACATCCACTTTAGGACGCTTGCGCATTTCCTCGTTTTTGAAGTAATGATCAATGGTATCCGCAACAATAGAGGCTTGTCCGATGACCGTGGTTAACAGGTGCGGGCGGACAATATCACCCGCCGCGAAATAGCCGGGCTTGTTGGGGATCTGGAAATGCTTGTCCGAGTCGATCAAGCCGCGCTGGTTGGCGAAGCCTTCCATTCCGGTGAAGTCGCCGGTCTGGCCGATGGCGGAAACGATCAGGTCGGCTTCGATATCGAATTCAGAACCCGGGATTACTGTACCCTTGCCGCCCTGATAACTCATTTTTGCCACGCGCAATGCCCTGGCGCGGCCGTTGGCGTCCAGGATGACTTCCACTGGACTGAGCGAACCCTGGATTTTCACGCCTTCGCGCAGGGCGTCGTCGATTTCATGCTTAGCCGCATTCATGCTTTCGATCGCCTGACGCGAAATCAACGTTACATCCGCGCCTTCTTTGACCGCGATGTCCACCACGTCATGGGCGGTGTAGCCCAGCACGACATTCTCGGTACGGTCTTTTTCGGGGATATTGGTAATGTTGCCCAAACGGCGCGCGACGGAAACCACGTCGATAGAGGTATCACCGCCACCCACGACCACGACTTTACCGGTCACGGCTTTCAAGCGGCCCTGGTTAAAGGCGCTCAAGAATGCCACGCCGGAAATACAGTTTTGCGCGTTGCCGCCGGGAATCGGCAGACCGCGCCCGGTTTGCGCGCCAATGGCAAACAGCACGGCGTCATGCTTTTTTTCTAGTTCTTCCAGGCTGATGTCGGTGCCGACGCGGGTCTTGGTTTTCACTTCCACGCCCATCTTGATAATGCGGTCGATTTCGCCACCCAAAACATTCCGGGGAGTACGATAGCCGGGAATACCGTAGAACATCATGCCGCCCAGTTCATCGTGGTCATCATAAACCGTGCAGGCATGTCCCATGCGGCGTAATTGATAGGCGGCCGCCAGACCGCAGGGGCCGCCACCGATGATGCCAACACTCTTGCCGGTTTCCTTGCCGGCCGCGAAGGCATAACCTTCTTTTAATGCATTGTCACCAATGAACTGTTCGACCGCGTTGATTCCCACGCGGTCTTCCACCTGATTGCGGTTGCAGCCGTCTTCGCAGGGCGCGGGGCAAACGCGCCCCATGATGGCCGGAAACGGATTGGCGTCCGTGGAGCGGCGGAACGCGTATTCCTGCCAGGAAGTACCAGCCGCTGGTTTTTCAATGCCGCGCACGATGTTCAGCCAGCCGCGGATGTCTTCACCCGAAGGGCAACTTCCCTGGCATGGCGGTGTTTGATGAACATAGGTCGGGCATTTGTGACTATGATCAGCCTGGAAAATCTGTTCTTTCCAGGGCAAATGCGCATTGTCGTTGTCTTTGAATTTCCGGAACGTATGCCCCTCTTTCGCTTTGCTTACTGGCTTTGCCATAATGCTTTCTCCTGTTGCTGCGCGGCGGTTTATTCAATCTTGTCTATGTTCGAAATAAAAATAATTAGTCCACGATCAATTAATGACTGGTTCCCAGCTGGATAGCATCACCCACGACCTGATGCAGGCTGGTAATCATATCCATCTGGAACTTGTAATACGGTAATACCTTGGCGAACTGGGTTTTACAGATGGCGCAAATGGCCACCAGGGTGTTGACATCATACTCGTTCACCACTTTGGCAAGCGCCTCCATTCTTGGCAGCGCGCCCTTTACTCTAAGCTCCATTAAATCGTCTGTTAACAGGCCGCCGCCGCCACCGCAACAGAAGGTGTTCTGGTGGATCGTTTCCGGGGCCATGTCGAAAAAATGATTGGCGCACGCCTTGATGATCTCGCGCGGAATAATAAATTGACCACCGGGTATGTTACCCATGCGGGAAGCCCGCGCCACGTTGCAGGAATCATGAAACGTGATGCGCCGGTGATCATTGGCTTCCTTGTCCAGTTTCAGCGCGCCGCGCTGAATCAAATCATAGGTTACTTCACAGATATGTTGCGGGGCGGGGTATTTGGGATCCAGAAAATCAAACGGCCCGATCAGGGTGTTCCAGAAACTGTATGCGACCCGCCAGGCATGACCGCATTCACCGACCACGATGCGTTTTACACCCAGGTCGAGCGCCGCCTGCCGGATGCGCATGGCGACTTTTTTCAGGTTGTCGTGACTGCCGATAAACATCGAGAAGTTGGCGGCTTCCGACGCAAAGGAACTCAAGGTCCAGCTGATGCCCGCCTGATGAAACACCTTGGCGTAACCGATCAATCCGTCAATATGCGGTTCCGCGAAAAAGTCCGCGGATGGCGTGATCAACAGGATCTCGGCGCCTTCCACGTCGAGTGGCACCTTGACCGGCACGCCGGTATCGTCTTCGATATCCTCTTCCAGGCCTTCCAGGGTATCCGCCAGCGCCGGCTCCGGCAGCCCGAGGTTGTTGCCGACTTTGTGGACTTTACCAATGATCTCATTACTGTATTTTTGCCCGACACCGATCGCATCCAGCACATCGCGCCCCGCCATGGAGATTTCGGCGGTATCGATGCCGTAAGGGCAGAACACCGAACAGCGCCGGCACTGCGAGCATTGGTGGAAATAGCTGTACCATTGATCGCGCACTTCTTCGGTAAAATCTTTCGCGCCAACCAGCTTCGGAAAATATTTGCCGGCAAAGGTGTAATAACGGCGGTAAACGGCGCGCAACAGGTCCTGGCGCGCAACCGGCATGTTGAGAGGGTCTTGTGTACCCAGATAATAATGGCACTTATCGGTGCAGGCGCCGCATTTGACGCAGGAATCGAGAAATACCTGCAATGCGCGCGATTGGCTTACCAGTTCGCCGAGTTTTTTCACTGCGGCGTTTTGCCAGTCATCCACCAGTTGGCCAGGGTAACCCACGCTTTGCTGATGATCGGGTTTGGCCACATAAGGTTTACTGTGCGCCATGGAGCCTTCCACAATGGCGGGAATAATCGGGTACTCGCGGAATGCCGGCACGTGAATTTCTTCAGCCAATGTTTACCCCTCCATGTGCGATTTTATGATGTGCGTTTTTATGGTGGACGCCGCTCATTATTTTGCGCTCCATCCGGCGACATGACGGTGTTCGCGGACATCATCTGTCTGATTCCGGGTTGGGCTGAAAAACACACCCGGTGCATGTAACAGTTTGCTGATAGGAAACACGATCATCAGCAGTGCGACCAGCGCCAGATGAATTAGCAAAAATGTGGAATCCGGCAGTGGCTGCAGGTCGAAAAATATCAGGCCCATGATAAAGGCTTTAACCGATGTGACATCCGTATTAAGCGTAACGCCGCCAAAAGTCATCAAGGCGCCGGAAATGCCTATGGTTATTAACAGTAACAGCATCAAATGATCCGACATGCTGGAAATGTAACGCACCCGGTCAACAAAAAAGCGTCTTGCCCACAGGCCAATCAAGCCTGCAATCATGGCAAACGCAGCGTACTTGCCAAACGGTTGTATCAGGGTAATCACGGCCGGCACAGGTTCGAGGAAAAAACGCAGATGGCGCGCCAGCACCAGAAATAATCCCAGGTGAAACATCCAGCCGAAAATCCAGATCCATTTATTGGATTTAAACAAGCTTTCGAAGACGGTAACTTCTTTGAGCATGCGCCACACGACACCGGCTTTGGTGATGGGCGCCGGGGTTGTGGGAATTTTTAAAGGCTGCGGGGTTTTGGAATAAATAACAATCTTACGCGCAACGCCAATGGTAAATAGCGCTGCCGCGATGTAAAACAATATTGCATAGACTACAGTCAGAGTCATGAATATGCCTTAGGAACTCAGAGCTGTGCCGTTTATCGCAACGGCACAGCAGTTTATAACACATACTTTTGTGTTGTTGCTTTTGATTGCGGTTGCAACAAACAACTGCTTGTTACACGCAACCAGTTGGCTTGGGTAATCCGGCGATTTTGCACGCCTGCTTTGCCGGACCATAAGGGAACAGTTCATACAGGTATTTGCTGTTGCCTTTGTCTTTACCCAGTTTCTTGCCAATCGCTTTGGTCAGCACGCGAACCGCGGGAGCGATCTGATATTCTTCGTAGTATTCGCGCAGGAAGTTAACGACTTCCCAGTGGTTTTCCGTCATGTCGAGGTTTTCAGCAACAGCGATTGCTTCAGCCACCTGCTGGCTCCAGTCATCACGATTCACCAAGTAACCTTCTTCATCTGTTTCGATTGTTTTTCCGCCAACTTCTAGAGCCATGTTGTTTTCTCCTGTTAATAGTATTTCGTCTTACTTTAAAGCCATGCCTGGGTAGCGCTGTGTTGCGCGACTAAATCCACGAAACCACCGTAATCCACCACTTTGACACCGTCGATCAGTTTGTCTTTGCTGACACCGCGCGCATCAAGGTCGGGACCCAATACATAGACTGCAATCTTGCCCTTTGCGCCTGCAACAAGACTGGATTTTGCCGTTCCTTTGACAGCGCCGTAGACGCCATCTTCCATTAATAAGATACTGCTGCCTTTGAGGGCCAGGCGAATGCAGGATTCCAGAGCATTCTTCTCAAACGGCGATTTATTGACTGTATGTAACAATGCCATGTTGTTATCCCCACCTAGAAACTGAATACGACGTCTTGTTGATCAAATAACTTAGCCAATTCCGCTGAACTGATCACACAGATGGAGTCTTTTTCGGCCCAGTCATCGTCTTCGTCCTCATATTTCAGGGGAAGCAGATCATCGACGGTGAGTCCGCGGGCATCGAGCGACTCTTTTTCAACATAGATCTTGTTGACGTCATAGTCACCTAACGCATTGTAGGTGGGTGAGAAGTTTTTCATGCCAACGCCTTTGGTGTTTTGTCCCTTGACGAGTTGATAGACGCCATCATCCACAAAAGCCAGGCTGACATCCTGATCGAATGCCGCGCCGATTAACACCACTTCAAGGGATTCCAACGCGTAAATTGTTCCGTACGGCGCCTTGCGGTTCACGTACATGAATTTTTTAATTGTGCCACCTTCATCGCTCATTATTGCATTTCCTGTATCTGATTAATCACCAAAAACCACAAGACGGTCCGCCTGGATGCCAAGCTCAATCAACTGGCCAAGCCCCGAAATACGGAAACCATCAGCGAGGTTATTGCCATCTTTACCATGGCGTTTTGCTTCATCAGCGTCACAAATGCCGCGGCGCTGTGCGGCGGCCACGCACACCACCATATCAATGTTGTGTTCCTTGGCCAGGCCGCCCCACAGGTTGACCAGGTTGCGGTCGTCCGTGGGAGGTGTCGTGAAGCGTGTGCCATTGTTGACGCCATCGTGGTAGAAGAACACGCGATCAATGGTGTGACCTTTGGCGAGAGCAGCCTTGGTAAACTGATACGCGCTGTCAGACGCCTGGTGCGTATAAGGACCTTCGTTAACCAAAATACCAAATTTCATTAATAACCCCTTTAAAAGCGAATGTGGGCAGAAGCGTTAAGGCTGTTACGCGCGCCAGTCCAGTTATCAATATGGAACTTGGTAAATGGCAGTTCGGTCAGTTCAAAGAAACGCGGCCAGCCGATACGTTCCACCCAGTCACCCACGCGTTCCCAGTTCTGCGCATCTTCCTTGTAAACGCGAAGGATTTTCTTGACGATTTCCGCAACTTCCGGCCAGCGGGGCGGATTGTTTGGAACGCCGGCGGCGACCAGTTTGTGGAACATGGGTTTGCTGCGCGCATAGGAGTGTTTGCCGCCAACCCAGATAGCGATTTTGGAGTTCACGGGATCGTTGATTTGCATGGGCGGGCAGGGCGGGAAACACGCGCCGCAGCAAATGCATTTTTTCTCGTCCACTTCCAGGCTGGGTTTGCCGTTAACCATCGCCGGACGAATCGCGGCAACCGGACAGCGCGCCACGACTGAAGGACGTTCGCACACGTTGGCGACCAGGTCATGGTTGATCTTGGGTGGCTTGGTATGCTGCACGTTGATGGCGATGTCACCCTGACCGCCGCAATTGATCTGGCAGCAGGAGGTGGTGATATGCACGCGGTTGGGCATTTGTTCGTTGACGAACTCGTCATAGAGTTCATCCATCAGTGATTTCACCACACCGGATGCGTCCGTGCCCGGAATGTCACAGTGCAGCCAGCCTTGCGTATGGGAAATCATGGTGACCGAGTTACCGGTGCCGCCGATGGGATAACCCGCGTCTTCAAACGCCTGAATCAGCGGCGCCACTTTTTTCTCGTCGGTAACGGAAACCTCCATGTTGCTGCGAATCGTGAAACGCACATAACCATCGGCGTATTTGTCAATAATGTCGCATAGCAGGTTAATTTCGTACGGGCCTAACTGACGCTGCGTTCCCACGCGCACTGTCCACACTTCATCACCGGTTTTTGAGACATGGTGTAACACACCGGGGCGGGGGCGGTCATGGTAAGCCCATTGGCCATAGTTTTTGATGTATGCCGGATGCATGTATTGAAAACCGTCTGGACATCCGCTTTCAGTGGGGGATCTTGGTTGTGCTGCCTGTTCGCTCATGTGTAGCCTCCAAATGCTTTAGTAAATTTGTCAACTTTCCGCCGTACTATTTAACAACGCCCTCATAGAGAGGGCGTTGTTGTCGAGGTTCAACCGGCAGCTTTGCGTTCTTTCCACTTTTCAGCTTCTTCGTCCCATGTATCGGTGCGGACGTAACTGCTGACGCGCGGGTTATTGATCATGTTGGGATCCACATCAACGCCAATACCTTCCAGGAAGTTAACCAGGCCGATACGGTCGATGGTTTCACCGCAACGCTCGTGTTCCAATGCGTTTTCGGCCCAGAAGTCGATGACATTTTCCGCCATCTCTTTCAGTTGTTCGTAATCCTCTTCGGTTTCAAGTTTCATGAACGGAACAATGACAGTGCCCATGGTGTCGCCGATTTTCAGCGTACGCTTGCCGCCAATCAGGATAGTGACACCTTTATCGTCGCCCGGCGACAGCGCCTTGTTCATTACATTCAGGCAGTGCATGCAACGCACACAGTTGCGGTTGTCAACGCTCAAGGTGTCGTCATCGTTAAGCGACAAGGCGTTGGTGGGACATTTACTGATGACGCTGTCCACGACATACTTGCGGCCTTTCTTTGCAACAAAAGCCTTCACTTCTTTCTGATCCACTTTCATATCGTCACGCCAGGTGCCAATAACGGAGAAGTCAGAGCGTTGAATGGAGTTCATGCAGTCATTGGGACAACCGGACACCTTGAACTTGAACTTGTACGGCAGGGCGGGACGATGCATGTCGTCGATGAAGTTATTGACCAGCAAACGATGGATTTTTTGTTCATTTGCGCAGGATTGTTCGCAACGCGCCGAGCCTACACAGGACATGGAGGTGCGCACACAGGGACCCGCTCCACCCAGATCAAAACCATACTCATTGATTTCGTCGAAGAAATGCTGGGTATTTTTCGTGGTTGTGCCGATAAACATGATGTTTCCGGTCTGACCATGAAATGCAATCAAGCCGGAACCGTATTTGTTCCAGGAATTGGATAACTGACGCAACATGGCCGTGGTGTAGTGATTGCCCGCAGGCGGTTGCACGCGCAATGTGTGAAATTCTTTTGATTCAGGAAACATTGCCTTGCCGTCGCTGCCCATGAGTTCGGTGAAACGGGGAATGATGCCGCCACCATAACCGAACACGCTGACCGTCCCGCCTTTCCAGTAACCCAGGCGGGTTTTGTAGGAATGTTCCAGCTGACCCATCAAATCAACCATCATGTTATTTTCCGCAGCCAGACGCTTCAGGCCATGAACAAAACTGGGCCATGGGCCTTTTTCCAGTTCGTTTAACATGGGGGTGTTGTGGTAAGGTTTGGTGGATTTTTTCTGTTTGGGGACGTACGTACAATGTTTCTCAGGATTTTTTGGTGTTTGCTGTGCCATTACCCGTGTCTCCTCAATTGAACTCGAATTCGGTGATTCGCATTGGATTGCTGTATGATAATCCCGTTGTAAATGTGAGGCCGCAATCATCCCTTAACCATCACGTCACAACTGAATCTTCGGCTCTGAATCGCGCTAAGTATAAATAAGAATTCTAAGAAACGCAGTACGATGTGTAACCTAATCTAAAGGGTTAGAGCGCATCAAAAGGACCTATCCCTTTAGTGATATACGCGTAAATCCCTGAGTGGGAGTAGACGAATATTAAACAGCGTTGTTATAAACATTGCCGTATTCAGTGAATGCGGAGTGTTCATACCTATCTAATAATGTGATCGCGCTCGATAATGAATGTATTGCAATTCTGCCCGATTGCCCAAATAAAAAGCGTACATATCACACGTTGGTTTTTTTGCGGGCTTCTTATTTGTGTGATTGGCTCTTGTAACAGACAGCAAGGTTCTGATGGCCTCTAGTATATTCAACATTGTTACTATGGTAACAGGCATAATACCTGTTCAGTTGAAAACAATTAAATGTATGAATTATATAAATATTATTTTAATATGGACAAGCGCCCATGCAACGTCTCACCATATCCAGCCAGGTAAATAAAGTGTCTCCTTTTGATCTTAATGACGAGTGGTCTTATCGCGCGTGGCGGGATGCCAAGCTGCATGACTATCCTCAGGACACCCGTCACCTGATCGTTGAAGTTAAAAATATTAACCGCCTCTCGGTGAGTGAACACAAAGCGCTGGTGACGTTATGCAAGAAAACCAATGCCGCAATTTACAGGTCCGGTGTTCCATTGAGTACAAAAGATAGCCTGCGTGATGTTTGCGCATCATTTGGACTGAACCAACTGGACAAGAACTTGTACGCTGATGACGATGGTATTTCCGTGCTGCAAGTTTCCGCGGAAAAACGCCAGTTCGAATATATTCCTTATAGCGACAAGCTCATCAAGTGGCATACCGATGGTTATTACAATCAACCGCAGTATAAAATACACGCGATGGTGCTGCATTGTGTTCACCCGGCGCAAACCGGCGGCGGCAATACCCTGCTGGATCATGAAATCGTGTACCTGCTCATGCGCGACGAGAATCCGGACTATATTGAGGCGTTGATGCAGCCGGATGCCATGACCATTCCCGCCAATATCGAACAGGGCGTCGAAATCCGCCCCGCGCAAACCGGGCCGGTTTTTTCCGTGGATGAAGCGTTGGGGGATTTGCACATGCGTTATACCGCCCGAACGCGCTCCATTGAATGGAAAGACAGTAAAATGGTCAAACAAGCCGTGCAATATCTGGAACATCTGTTGGCGTCGGATTTGCCCTATATCCACCGCTACAAACTGCAAGCCAATGAAGGTATTCTTTCAAACAATATTTTGCATGGGCGTGAAAAATTTGAAAATAGTGATTTGCCCGGGGTTCAGCGTTTGATGTACCGGGCGCGTTATCACGACAGAATATCCGGGACAAGTATTAATGACCGGTAAAAACCCGCGACCGGTTGAGACAGGAAAACAGCATGCTGCATTTAAGTGAACTCATGATTCAAAATCCGCAACTGAATTCGTTTGATGAATTGCTGGAAGTCATCAAGCAGCGCAAGAATGAAGCGATCCACCTGAAGATCGATATCAAGCCCAACTACCCCGATACGCCGGCGGATTGGGAAGACAAGGTGGAAGGCGCGTTTTCCGGCGTGTATTCAGTGATGGGGCCGCGAATCTATAAAACTGAAGACGATTTCTAATCGCGAAGCGACAATTTCCCATGAAATATATTAGTGACAGTTCCGGTTTGATGGATGCCGACAGCGGTGAAGATGCCGAAATTTCGCTGGATAAAATCCGGCAACAGTTGGCCGCCGCGCTGGAGGAATTAAAAGCATTGCCCGAACACGCGCATCCGCTGCAACGGATTGAGTTGCAGATCAAGATCGCGGGCTCCTTAGTGGATTTACAGCGCGGCGGCGAAGCTTTTGCAATTGCGCGCGAGGCCTTTGACGCCTGCGCCGCCCATGAATATTGGGAAGACGCGGTCAAGGCATGCAACGCGATGTTCCTGGCGGATCAGCCGGAGTCGCTTGCGGCGCTGGGGCAGGGTGTCTGGCTAAGCGTCACCTTTCCCATTGATCCTGAACTGACGGTATTAATGTTGAATCATATTGTGGATGAAACGCCTGACGATTCCGACGGCGCGGCGATAGCGGCGGTAACCGCCAAGTACGTGGTGGATATGCGCACGCAAGGCAAACAGCACAATGATTTGTCGTTTTACGTGAATAACCTGATTGCCACGGTGGCCCGCCGTCACAGTAAAGTTGAATCTCAGGCGCAGTTTGATTACTGGTTTAACAAGCTGGAGTTGAACGAGTCCGCCAAATTCCTGCCGCGATTGCGCAATGTCGTGGATGTGCTGGTGCAGGAAGACTGGTGGCTCGACCGGGATGCGATCTGGGCGAAGCTGCCGGATCAATAAACTTTTTAATTGCAGGTTGGATGGATAGCGCCGCAGGCGCTTGAGTGAACTTGATTAAGGGTAATGGTTTTGCATCAATATGACCTTCACAGGTGTAACAGGAAATGTACTGGGAAGAAAAAACAGTAGAGCAGGACAATAGTGTGCCTGGCGATATCGTCGATGTGGTGTATGGCATTTCCTGCCGCACGCTGCCGCTTGATCATGCCTACGCGCTTTCCAGCGCCATTCGCAATGAACTCATCTGGTTTGCAGGCGAGCCCTATGCGGCAGTGCATACCATTCATGTTGCCGCTTCCGGCAATGGCTGGTACCGGCCTGATACCGCCGGACAGTTGCTGTATCCCTCGCGCCGTACTAAATTAATGTTGCGCATCCCGGAACAGCGAATTGAAGACGCCAGATCGCTGGTGGGCAAAACTCTGGATATCCAAGGCAATGCATTAACTGTCAACACCATGAGTCAGAAAAATCTAAGTGGCATCACCACGATATTTGCGCGTTATATAGCTATTGAGAACGCGGCAAATGAAATGGAATTCCTGTCAGAAATCGCGGCTTCGCTGCAACAAATGGGTATCAAGCCAAAAAAAATGTTGTGCGGCAAGGAAACGGCATTAAGCGTTGAAGATGGAACCATTATGACGCGCAGTCTGATGATGGCCGATTTATCAGTAAAAGAATCGATTTTGCTGCAACAAAAAGGCCTGGGTGGTTATCGTTGGATGGGGTGTGGTATTTTTCTGCCGCACAAGAATATCAATGAAATCGGCGAGACCATGGGATGAGCATTGGTTTAACGTTGAATAGAAACTAAAGAAAAAAAGGAGGGTAAACAATGGCAATTGAAGTTAAAGGTGAAACCATTGAAACGGATGCTAACGGATATCTTGTAAACATAGAAGACTGGAATAAAGATGTCGCGATAGCAATGGCGGAGAATGAAGGCATAGTTTTGACTGACAAGCACTGGGATTTGCTGAACTATCTGCGTGACGAATATATTAATAACAGTGGTCATCAGCCGAATACCCGCAGTATCGTCAAGGCGATGTCCGATAAATGGAATGAAAAAATCGGTCAGAAAGACGTGTATGATCTGTTTCCCAAGGATCCCAGCAAGCAGGGTGGCCGAATTGCCGGATTGCCTGAGTCGCGGCGTAAAGGCGGTTACTGATTTGTTTTGCAAGGCGGCCTTCCGTGTGCGTAGCGCAAGGGAAGGCCGCGATTCAATTTCATCCTAAAATAGCCACTGATAACCGATATTGACAAAAAACCTTTCGTAATCGCTGTTGACGGTTACGCCGCTGTAGTCCCACCATTCATAACTGAATTCCGCCAGATAATTAATGGAGTGCCGTGAATTGTAATTCAGGTTCAGCGACGGCCGCAGGCGTTTCAGTATTTCCCCGGAGTCATTGTCACGCTCTGCGGCAAATAACCGTGTCTGGATTCTCAATTTTGATTCCAGTGGAATGCGGTGTGAAATGGCGAATTGGGTTTCATCGTATGTGCCGGTTTCTGAATAGCGCAAGTCAAAAATGGTCGTATCCTGGTGATTCAGTATTTTGTTGATTACCAGTTGGGCGCTATAGTAAGTCTGATCATCGTCCTGTTCTGTGGTATCGCCGACAGCATCGACAATTTTAAATTTTTGTTGCGAGTACGTGATGTCGGCATTGAACTGGATATCAGTGGTGATGTTGTTATTCAGCCCCAGGCCGGCTGTCGATGAATCGCCGGTCCGGTCCTTTGCGCGCTCGATGATTTCTTCCTCGGTAAGCGTGGCCAGCAGTTCCTCGATGGAATCATTGGTGGCGTCGCCCAGCAGCGCATTGCTGGTTTCAAGCAATGGATTTTTACGCTGATCCAGTGTCAGCAACAGCACGGAATTTGCAGTTACGCTGTATTGGCCGCGAAACATGAAGATATTAAGCTCGCTAAAGAGCGTGTCATAATCAACCGTGCTGAAAAAATTTCCTTTTGTGGAAAAATATCGGATTTCCGTACCAACGACTTCGCGGTCGGAAATGCCATCGATCTCCTGGAACAAAACGTAAGGTATGATATTCCAGTTTTTCCAATAGTCATTCATCTCCAGATTCAGTCCGTAAAACACTTTTTCGGTCTGAATTCTTGTTTTCTCCGTGATATCCACCGGGTACCCGCCGACCAAATTGAGGCGGATGGATTCATGGATATCGTATCCGAACAATACGCCATCAAAACGGCCCAGCACGCCGGCAGTGGCCGCTGATTGGCGCCCGATAGTGGAATATAATCCGTACTTGGAATTTTTGATTTTTGAGTACAGGGAATTTATTTCCGGATCTTCATTTTGCCCGTCCACAAGGAAGTCATGTTCATGATCGACGAAGATAAAATTCCGGATATCCGTGTAAGCGCCGCGCATCCGGTGTGTCAGGGACAACTGGCTGATCAGTAATTTCTGGTCCGCCGTGCTGGTTGCCTCTTCAATGTCGTTTTCTCCGTGATAATAATACTGGGCGATTTCCCCGTTAACCTGATGCTGAAAGCCTTTACCCGCTTGCTCCGTGGGTTTCAATTTTTCCCGTGGCGCCAGTTGACCCGCTATCAAATCCGCAAAGCGTTGTTTAACGCGTTCTGCGCCTTCTCCTTCAGGATAAAGTTTCAGATACTGTTGGTAGACTGCTTTTGCATGCGCAATCTGATTGTTTCGTTCTCTTGCGACGCCGAGTAATTCCAGAGCTTCCTGGGAATACTTGTTCTGCGGCATGCTGAGTACTGTGCTGAGAATCTGTATGGCGTCGGAATTATTGCCTTTCGTCAGGGCCGTTCGCCCAGCGTTCATGTATTTCTCCACGACGTCTTCCGCAACAGCGCCCGCCGTGGTTTTAGGGATAGCGTCCACTGCTTCCCGGGTTTCTTTTTCCGGTGGAACTGTTTCCGCGGGAGCTTTGGCGGTTTCTCCTATAACAATTGTAATGCTGGTTGATCCCGATATTTGTGATACCGCGAATACTACCGGCTCTGTGAAACGCACGATCAGTTTTTTCGACACATCCTCGATGACCAGCGCCACACCCTGCAACGGTATGCCATTAGGCGCCGGGATCGGCAGTGTCTGGACCCGCCTTTGAATCTCGGATTCATCTTCGCGATCCAGGGTGTCCAGCATTATGGCGACTTCTTTGCTGCGATGCGTTGGAAAATGCGAAATATACCGGACCGGTTCGGAAAAAATGATCTCGATAGCATCGCTGGTTTTGACTTTTGTATACCGGATGTCCTGTAAGAGCTGACTGGGATCGGCCATCGCCGTGCTGTCGATGAGAGCAACAACAGCAATGGCCAGCAACAGCAGGATGTTCCATAAAAGAAAGTTCAGGTTAATTTTGTTGCCGTTCATACTGCAGAAACACCGATCTATTAAATGATTTTGCTTACCATCCGCCATCGGTTACTCGATGCTTTTGGGTGACTAATTTATCTTCCTTATGACAAGAGCCCGCGCAATTGCGCAGTTCCGACACTGTGTAATTTACCGTAACGCCATTGACTAAATGTTTGTGCGAATCAATTTTGTAATCAGATTCGTGGCATCCCGCGCAGTCCGGCCTGTAGACCGGGGATGGCCACGTGGCGATTTCACTGTTGGCGGTATGGCAATCGATGCACCGCACGGTGGAATTGTGATCTCCGGGGTAGTCTCCACCGGAGTGGAGATACCTCGCAGTAGTCCAAGTGGTGGTGACGTGGCAGGCATTGCACTCCCGTGACGTAATGAAATGATTGTTGGGTTTGTCATCAATATGGCAACCGCTGCAGGTGCCGACCACGTTGCTATGATCAAACATGGCGGGTGTCCACGCGTTAGTATTGTGGCACATGCCGCAGTCATCACTGGTTAGTACATGCTGTGCATGTTTTCCGGTTGCGTTTACGCCGTTATGACAGCTGTCACAGCGTCTACCATCGATATTGTTGTGATTGAAACCGGCGGTGGTCCAGGTAGTGGTATTATGGCATTCGCCGCAGTCCAGGGTAGTCGCCAGGTGACTCGCATGCTTGCCGGTCGCATCCCGGCCGTTGTGGCAGCTATCGCATCTTCCGGTGATGTTGTCATGGTTGAAGCGGGCGGGAACCCACGACACGGTGCCATGGCATTCATCGCAGCCTGCGTTCGTCATGATATGCCGTGGCGGTTTGCCCTCCGCAACGCTGCCGTTGTGGCATGTGGAACAGGAGCCCAGCACAGAATTATGGTCCATCGCGGCCTGCTGCCAGGAAAATGTGGTATGACAGTTATCGCAATTGTCATCGCTCATAATATGTTTGTTGTGTTTCCCGGGCGTGGCGCCATTGTTGTGGCATCCCTTGCATGTTTTGGGCGTTCCCTTGAAAACAGCGCTTAAGTGACAGGCTTCACACGCTACGCTGACGTGCCTTCCGGTTAAAGGAAATCCTGTCGCGAAATGATCAAATTCCCTGCCCGGTGACGGAGCGGCATAAATATTGTTAACTATGCCAATGAGTGCTATTGCGGCTAGCGCAATTAACTTCAATATAGGTGAATGCATATTGCCACCTCGCTTGTTGTTTATAGTTTGAGTTCAGTGAATTTTGTGACGTTATGACAGCGCTCGCAGTTGCGGCCGTAGCTTCCATCATGAAGGTCATCCTTGGAATGACAGCTGTAACATTGTTTTGCCAGTTTGATTTCGCCTGTCACGGGTTTGTTGTGGCATGCATTGCACACAATCCCTTTGTGCGCGCCGTCAAGGTCAAATTTTGTTTGTTTGTTGTGGTCGAAATTCCATATCTTCCAGTCATTGCTGATGTGACATGTCTGGCATTTCTCACCCAGGCTTTGCTTGTGATAGTCATCTTCCTTATGGCAAAAGTTGCACTTGATCTTGGTTTCCTTGAAATTGCTTGAGATATGGCATTCTTCGCAGGAAAGTGCCGCATGCCCCCCCAATAATGGAAATTTTGTGATGTTGTGATCAAACTGCACCTTCGAGATCCAGTCTGAGGAATTGTGGCAATCATTGCATTTCTCTCCCTGTTGCCCTTCATGTGGGTCCTGATGCTTGTGGCAGCCAAAGCATTTCACCGGTACTTTATCTTTGAGCTGGTTGGGGTGGCAGTCTTTGCAGATGACTTCCTTGTGTTTGCCTAGCAGGGGGAAATCCGTCTTCTCATGGTCAAACGATGATTTCTGCCAGGCTTTGGTGTTATGGCAGTCTTCACACTTTTTACCGTATAAACCTTTATGGTCATCTTTAAATTTGTGGCAGGAGTAACAATCCTTGGGCGTCTTGTTTTTGTAGGGATCTTTCCTGTGGCACTGCTGACAAGTGACGATGGTGTGTTTGCCCGTGAGTTTAAATTTAGTGTCTTTATCGTGGTCAAATTTCTGGTTGATCCAGCCATTGACGGAGTGGCATGATTTGCATTCTTTACCAAATTTTCCCTGGTGAACGTCATTGTTTGCGTGGCACGCCACGCATGTCTTTGGGGTGTTCTGGTAACGCTCGCGCGGATGACAGTCACGGCATAATACGCCCTTATGTCGTCCTTCCAGTTCAAATTTCGTTTGAGAATGGTCAAACTTGAAATCCTGCCAGGTGATTTCTATGTGGCAGCTGTTGCACTGCCGTCCCAGTTTGCCTTTGTGTGGCTCCTGGTCTTTGTGGCAGTC
>JAKEGK010000073.1 GCA_022627515.1 Gammaproteobacteria bacterium | reverse complement strand
CAGCGCGATTTGGTAGAGCTTTCAGTGTATTATGCGTTAGCTGTTGATATTCACTCAAAAAAAATGTTTATATATTGCACAGTTTTTACCTGTATAAAACCAGTGTATTTAGGTCATGAATAACGATGCCGGAATTGAAAGCCTTATTGTTTGATGTTGATGGAACCGTAGCGGATACTGAAAAGGATGGGCACCGGCTGGCGTTCAATCGGGCTTTTGAAGAAGCCGGTCTGGACTGGAACTGGACCGTACCACTATACGGCAAGCTATTATCGATCACCGGCGGCAAGGAACGAATTAAACATTTTCTGGATTACTACCGTCCTGATTTTTCCTATAAAGGTGATTTGACACAGTTCATCGCCAGCCTGCATGCGGCCAAGACCCGCTATTATACGGAAATGCTGGCAGAGGGCGTTATCCCGTTAAGACCTGGAATTGAGCGCCTGTTTCGTGAAGCGCGAAAGGAAGGATTGCTCCTGGGGATTGCCACAACGACTACCTTTGAAAACGTGGAGGCCTTGATTCAACATAACCTGGGTATTGACGCCATGGCGTGGTTTGACGTGGTCGGCGCCGGTGATGTGGTGCCAAACAAAAAACCGGCGCCGGATATCTACTTTTACGCCATGGCGCGGTTAGGCCTGACGCCCCATCAATGCCTGGCGTTTGAAGACTCTGAAAATGGCATGCACGCCACACGCGGCGCAGGTCTGACGACGGTGATTACTACCAATGATTATACTCATGATCATAATTTCGAAGGGGCTGCCCTGGTGCTCAATCAGCTCGGTGAGCCGGACGCACCGTTCCAGATTCTGCGTGGAAAAGCCAACAACCATCGTTATTTCACCGTGGAATTAGCCCGTATGATTCATCAGCGTTTTGAATCATCCCCGCAAGCATGAATGATCACACCATCAAACTCGCAAAGCGTATGGCTTATATTGAGCCATTCCATGTCATGGATCTGCTGGCCATGGCCAGATCCATGGAAGCCGAAGGCAAGCAGATAGTACACATGGAAATCGGCGAGCCGGACTTCGTGACTCCCGAACCGGTTATACGCGCCGCGCAAACCGCATTACAGCAGGGATTGACGCATTACACACCCGCCGTAGGATTGACGGCGTTGCGCGAACGCATCGCCGGATATTATCAGGAGCGGTTTAACGCAAACGTGAATCCAGAACAAATCATTATTACCCCGGGAGCGTCAGGCGCATTGCTGCTTGCATTAGGTGTGTTGATCAATACAGGTGACAAGGTTGCCATGAGTGATCCGGGATATCCCTGTAACCGTCATTTTGTGCGCCTGTTTGACGGTGATCCGGTTGGTGTTCCAGTGAGCGCCAGAAGCCGCTATCAATTGACAGTGGATTTGCTGGAGCAGGCTGAACAAAGCCCGATAACGGCTGTGATGCTGGCGTCTCCTTCCAATCCCACAGGCACATTATTGACGCGCGCTGAAATGGGGCAGTGGATGAAATATGCAGAGAAACGCCACTGTTATTTATTGATGGACGAGATCTACCAGGGGCTCGTGTATGGTGAGGACAGTGCGACGATAGCCGGTCAGTGCAGCCACGCCTTTATTATTAACAGTTTTTCCAAGTATTTTTGTATGACCGGCTGGCGGTTGGGATGGCTGGTGGTGCCGCCGGGCTATCAACGGGAAGTCGATAAGCTGGCGCAAAATATCTTTTTGGCGCCATCCACGCTGGCGCAGTACGCCGCAGTGGCGGCGTTTGACAGCGATTCCATCTCCATACTGGAATCACAGCGTCAGCAATTCCAGCAACGGCGCGATTTTCTTAAACAGGCGATTCAGGAACTCGGTTTTCAGTTGCTGGTGGAACCGCAAGGCGCCTTTTACCTTTATGCGGATTGTTCGCGTTTTACCAATGACAGTTTCGAGTTTTGTCAGTCTTTATTAAAACAGGCAGGTGTCGCGATTGCCCCCGGAAAAGATTTTGGCGCCCACGAGTCTCATCGATATGTACGATTTGCCTATACCACATCAATGGAACAGCTGGAACAGGGTGTTGAAAAAATTCGCGTATTTCTGGCTGGCGCTTAAAATAAATCAATAAAAATAAGTAGATAGCGACAGTACCGGGTCTGCCAGTTTCCCCAAACTTTTTATTTGGCTATTTTTTAATCTTTGCTAATATGGAATTTCCGGATATTCAGTTAAAGCATTAATCTTTGATTAAGATTATTTGGCTAATATTTGTTCATACCGGGATTGATAAGCCTCGGTATCAAGATAATGTTCTGTTATTTATAGTGAATTTGATAAAAGCGGCGTTTTATGTCAGATGCAATAGAAGTAGTAAAGCAAAACCCGGATTTCACCTGCATGCGCGTTGTAGCTGAAGACCGGCGGACCAATTCCTGGCGCACGATCGCAGGTTCTATATTCTTACGGCGCCGGGCTAATCCGCGCCGCACTGAAGATGGCAGCGGCGCCCATTACGTCGATGTGCATGAACCACGATTGTTTTTCGTGGCTGTAGGAGCCCTGCTGTTGTGTGTCGCGGACGCGTTTTTTACCATGACGCTGCTGGATTTCTATGGCAGTTATGAACTTAATCCGGTGATGAATTATTTTATCCAGCAGGATTTTCATCAGTTCTTTTTTGTGAAATTTGGCCTGACTGCCTTTGGTATCCTATTTCTGGTTCTGCACAAGAATTTCCGCATCCTTAATTGCGTCAGCGGTTATCAGATTCTTTACGGCAGTTTGATGGTGTATGCAGTTCTCATTGCCTACGAATTAACAATGCTGGCGGTGATTCCTTTCATTAAACACTTTTTCTAACTTTAATTTCCCTGGCGCCAGTAAAATTGCCTGAGAGGCGATTTTGCCGGCAATGTCTTTCTATTTCTTATATTGCTCAATCCACAACGCAGCCGCCCCGGCTACTGCAGCGGGCATTACCAGAAAGTTAAGCACCGGAATCAGGGTGGCGATGCTGACCACACTGCCAAAACTATAAGACAGGATTTTACGTTTTTTAAATAACGCCTTCTGTTGAGCAAAATCGAGGTTGTGCTGACTCATGGGATATTCCATGTACTCAAAATTGAGCATCCAGGCGCTGAACAAAAACCACAACACAGAGCCGATTATGTTGATACCGGGAATGACTAACAGAATCAGAAACGGGATAGACCAGCCAGCAAAATAAACAAACTTTTTTATCTCGTTCAGAATGGAAGGCGCGATTTGCTGTAAAAAACCCGGCTGACTACTGGCGCCGGTTATTATGCCGTTCCCCAGTTTTTTCAGCACGGCGGAACACAACACGTCGTTAAATGGCGCGGCGATAATATTGGCGAACAGGGAAAAACTAAAAAACACAAACAAAAGGCACATCAAGCCGAATACCAGATAAAACAGCCAGCTCAGCCATTGCAGCCAGTTTGGCAATTTTGTCATTAGCCAGTCGATTGCCGTGCCGAGTTGTCCGAACCCGAACCAGATGACGGCGATAAACAGCACTGTGTTGATCAGCAGTGGTATGACGACGTACCGGCGCAGACCCGGTGTTGCAATGAGCCGCAAACCTTTGGCTAAATATTTTATGCCGACGAGTGGATTATCCATTTAGAGGAACGATTTAAGATTAGCCGTGACGTTGATGGAACCTTTACGGGCCAGCAACGCCGAGCCGTAAGCGGCTTCAGTGTGTCCGGATACCGTAATGGGAATGCCGAGCATCAGCGAACGGATCATGGTCCACGCCTCATTCCTCGCGCCGCCGCCGGTGGTGTAAATCTTGGTGGGAAACGGCGCGCCTAGTTCAGCCAGCCGTTCATAGCCCTGTTGCTCAATGGAAGCGATGCCTTCCAGCAGCCCCTGAAAAAATTCCACGTCATCTGGCGGCCGCGGCAGGGTTTTCGATTTGAGTTTTGGATCGTTGATTGGGAATCGTTCGCCATCGGAAAACAGGGGGTAATACTCGAGGTCGGTGCTCACGGCGGGTTTTAACTGCGAAGTCATTTCATCCAGTTGTTCCTGCGTGAAGTATTTCAGCAATACCGCGCCACCGGTGTTGGATGCGCCACCCACCAGCCATTGACCATTAATGGGTTGGCTGTATACGCCATAGCGGGGATCGAATACCGGTTCTTTCGCCAACACTTTTAATACCAGGGTGGAGCCGAGGGAGGTAACGGCTTCACCAGCCTGGCTGGCGCCTGTGGCAAGAAACGATGCTGTACTGTCCGTAGTGCCGGCAATAATCTGGGTGGTGATGGGAAAATTAAACCGTTCCGTCAGTTCAAACCGGATGGTGCCCATGATAGATCCCGCTTTCACCACTCTTGGCAACAAGTGCCGGGGCGTTTTGACTTTGTCCAGCCATTCGGGCCATTCCATAGCTACCGGATCATAGCCCAGTTTTAGCGCGTTGTTGATGTCACTTATGCCAAAGCGCCCGCACAGCTGGGCGCTGACCCAGTCCGTTTGATGCAAGGCGAAAGCGGCGCGCTGGGTAATTTGCCGGTCCTGGTACCAGAGCAGTTTGGCCAGCGCCGACGCGGGACCCTGGGCCGCGGAGCGTTTCAATGCATATTGCTTGATGCGTGTGGCCTGTTCAGCCGCCCGGGCATCGTTATACATGATGGCTGGCTGTAATGGTCTGCCCTGCTTGTCACACAATACCAGCGTGCCTGAGGTGCCATCCACCGCGATCGCTTTCACATCTGATGGATTAATCTGATTGGAAATATCCTTGAGCACCCGCTGCGTGGCCTGCCACCAGACTTCGGGTTCCTGTTCGATATGGTTGGCCTTGCGCAGTGGCAGCGGCACGGATGTGCTGACTTTGGCGCGCACTACCGCATTTTCGTCTATCGCGATGGCGCGACAACCGGATGTTCCCAAATCTATGCCGATATAAATTGCCACTACGGATTCCGGATCGTTTGATTTCAGGGGAGCGTTATATGGGCGGGCGCTTGCCAGCCAGGTTTGCGGTGTTCCACTACCACGGTGGTGTAGATTCCACCCCTGACATTAAAAATCCCGCTGACCCGCATGAAGCGGGGTTCGCAGGCTTTTACCAAATCTGTGAGGATTTTGTTGGTGACGGCTTCATGGAACGCGCCTTCATCGCGAAACGACCACATATACAGTTTCAATGACTTCAATTCAATGCAGTGATTGTCCGGCACGTATTCGATTTTAAACGTGGCAAAATCCGGTTGGCCGGTCTTGGGACACAAACAGGTGAATTCGGGCACATCGATCCGAATTGTGTAGTCCCGCTGTGGCGCCGGATTGTCAAAAATTTCCAAATTTTTACTGGGTTTAGTGGGCATCCATTGCAAGATACAAGAACCCGCCAGCGCCATGCAAGGACTCTTACGCGGATTTTGACGGATTCGAGGTAAAATTCCCGGAATTTGCCCCATTTAGCTTGTGTCCGGCCCCTTCCATCTTGTATCTTTGCGCTCCATGCGTCTGAGTAAAATTAAACTGGCCGGTTTCAAATCCTTCGTCGATCCCACCACCATCCCGCTGCCATCCAATCTCATTGGTATTGTAGGCCCCAATGGTTGCGGCAAGTCGAATGTCATCGATGCGGTGCGTTGGGTAATGGGGGAATCGTCCGCAAAAAATCTGCGGGGCGACTCCATGGCGGATGTTATCTTTAACGGTTCCAGCGCCCGCAAACCAGTGGGTCAGGCATCCATTGAACTGGTATTCGATAACAGCGATGGCACCCTCGGCGGCCAGTACGCCCAGTACAGTGAAATTTCCATCAAGCGGGTGGTCACCCGTGATGGTCAATCCCAGTATTATCAAAATGGCACGCGCTGCCGGCGGCGCGACATTACCGACATTTTCCTGGGCACCGGACTGGGTCCCCGGAGCTATTCCATTATCGAGCAAGGCATGATATCGCGGCTTATTGAAGCCAGACCGGAGGATCTGCGCGTTTTTCTGGAAGAAGCGGCTGGTATCTCCAAATACAAGGAACGGCGCCGCGAAACGGAGAACCGCATACACCACACCCGGGAAAATCTCGCCCGCCTGACAGATCTGCGCGAAGAACTGGCCAAGCAACTCGATAAACTCAACCGCCAGTCGAAAACGGCGGAAAAATACAAGGTGCTGAAAGAAGAAGAACGCCTGCTTAAGGCGCAATTGACCGCCCTGCGCTGGTTATTGCTTAGCGAACAGATTCAGGAAAAAGACGCGCTCATCAAGGAACAGGAAACCCGTTATGAAGCGGCGATGGCGGACTTGCGGCGCCTGGAATCCGAGCTGGAAAAAATACGCGATACGCATGTGGAGGCGACGGAACATTTCAATGAAGTGCAGGCTCAGTATTATAGAATCGGCGCTGACATTGCGCGCATCGAGCAATCCATCCAGCATGCCAAGGAACGTCGCCAGCAACAGCTGGATGATTTGAAACAGACCGAACGTTCACTGATCGAATCCGAGACCCACCTGGATGCCGACCAGCGCAAAAAGGTGCAGCTCAGCGGTTTTCTCGAACAGAATGAACCGCTGCTGGCGAATGCGCGGGAAGTTGAAGCAAGGTCTTCGGAACTGCTCGCGCAGTCAGAAAGCGCCATGCGGCAGTGGCAAAAAGACTGGGAAACCTTTAATGAAAACGCGGCGATTCCCGCGCAAACCGCCGAGGTGGAACGCACCCGGCTGAATCATCTTGATGAGCGCATTATCCAGCACACCCAGCAACTCGATAAGCTGAGCGCGGAAAAGCAGGGTTTGCAATACGCGAACCTGCAAACCGAAATTGATGAGCTGGTGAATGAGGAAAAAATTCTCAAGCTGCAATGCGACGCTTTCCAGCAGGGCGTTATGCAACAGCAAATGGAGATTGCAGCGTTGCGCGACTCCAGTCAACAGTATGACAGCGATATAAATAGCAAGCGCAGTGAGTTGCAAACCGCCAGGGGCCGGTATGCTTCGCTTGAGGCCTTGCAGCAGGCCGCGCTGGGCAAGCAGCAATCCGGCGCCACGCAATGGCTGGATGCGCAGGGATTGTCGGATGCCAAACGCCTGGCGGAAAACATTGCGGTGGAATCCGGTTGGGAAACCGCGCTGGAATGTGTAATGGGAAATTATCTGGATGCAGTGTGCGTGGATCAGGTCGACGCGGTGGCCGATGCGTTGACCACACTGCAACAGGGTTCCATCACACTGTTCGACAGCGCGTTTACAGCAACTGATGAATCGCACCAGAAAGCGGATCGCCTGCTTGCGAAAGTCACTACTTCACTAAAACTCGATACATTGTTAGGCGGCGTATATTGCGCCGCCGATCTGCCCGCAGCGCTTGCTTTGCGCAGCCGGCTCTCGCCATCGGAATCCGTGGTTACGCGCGATGGATTCTGGCTGGGATGTAATTGGTTACGATTCTCCAGAGATGTTAACGAACAGTCCAGCGTGTTGCAGCGTGAAAAAGAGATCCACCAGTTGAGCCGTGAGATTGAAACGCTGTCCAGCGAAATCATCAGACTGGAGCAAAGTATCGCGGTAGCGCGCGATACCTTAAACGAAAAAGAATTGCAACGTGACCGGACGCAAGGCGAATTCCAGAAGATCAACCGCCAGCACGCGGAACTGGAAGCGCGCATTGCCGGGAAACTGGCGCGCGTGGAACAAATGCGCGAGCGGGAACAGTCCATTGAAAAGGAAATTGAGGAACATCAACAGCAGATTTCGCGCGCCGGACAAGAGAGCGTGCAATCGCGGGGCCGCCTGGAACAGGCGATCCGCGAAATGGAATCGCTGTCGGGACGCCGTGAGGCCTTGCAGCAGCAACGCGATCAGCTGCAGGGGGCGCTCGATGATGTCCGGACCACGGCGCGCAATGACCGGGACGCCGCGCACGGGATTGCGTTGAAGGTCGAAGCGGCCCGTACCGAAATTGCCGCCATCAATCAGAACCGTGAGCGGATGGACAGCCAGCTTGCGCAATTGCGCCACCGCAAGGAGGAACTGGAGCAGGCGCTGGCGGCGGGTGAAGAGCCGATGAAACTCATGGCGGATGAGTTGACGCAATCCCTTAGTCAACGGGTTGAAGTGGAGTCCCGCTTATCGGACGCGCGCCACAAGGTCGAAGAACTCGACCATGCCATGCGTGAAAATTCCACTCAACGCCACTCGGTCGAGCAATCCATTGAAGCCATCCGCGCCGAACGGGATCAACTGCGCATGTCCTGGCAGGAGATCAAGGTGCGGCGGCAGACAAATGAAGAGTCCCTGCAGGAATCCGGTTTCCAATTGCCGCAGTTGTTGCAGGAGATGCCCGAAGAAGCCAGCGAACAGGAATGGGCGGAGCGGGTGACAGCCATTGAGGGCCGTATTTCACGCCTGGGGCCCATCAACCTGGCGGCCATTGATGAATTCAAACAGCAAGCCGAGCGTAAGGAGTATCTTGATAAACAGCACGCGGACCTCGTGGAAGCGCTGGAAACCCTGGAAAACGCCATCCGTAAAATCGACAAGGAGACCCGTGCCCGCTTCAAGGAAACTTACGACAAGGTGGATGCCGGGCTGAAAGCCAATTTCCCCCGCCTGTTTGGAGGGGGGCATGCCTATCTTGAATTGACCGGTGAAGATTTGCTGGACACCGGCGTCTCCGTAATGGCGCGTCCTCCCGGTAAACGCAACAGCACGATCCATCTGTTATCCGGCGGTGAAAAGGCATTAACGGCGGTAGCGCTGGTGTTTTCCATTTTCCAGTTGAATCCCGCGCCGTTCTGCATGCTGGATGAGGTGGATGCGCCGCTGGATGACGCCAACGTGGGGCGTTTTTGCCAGATGGTGAAGGAAATGTCGGAGAAGGTGCAGTTTATAGTAATTACCCATAACAAGATAACCATGGAGATGGCCAATCAGTTGAATGGTGTCACCATGCACGAACCCGGCGTATCCCGCATCGTGGCGGTTGATGTTGATGAAGCCGTTGAGCTGGCGGCAGTGTAGCGCAGCATTGTCCGTTTACCGCCATGCTGTCTGTTACCTGTCTGGTTAGTTGCTGTAAAGTGATTTACCGCCAATCGTAGTTCAGGCCGAAAGCCTGAATTTCTTAATTAGCGATTCCAGGCGGTTAGCAACCTCTGTCAGGTGTTTGCTGACGCTCAAGCTGCGTTCCGCAAGCTGACTGGACAATTCCGTCACTTTATTGATTTTCTCCACATTGTGCTTGACCTCTTCCGAACGCGCGGTTTGTTCTTCCGCGGCGCTGGCGATCTGTGAATTCATGTCACGAATCGTGCTCACAGCAGTGGTAATTTCCGCCAGGGAATCTCCCGCCCGGGCGGCTTGCGCCACGCTGGCGTTCGCCTGGATATGGCCTTTCTCCATGGCCTTAACCGCATGCGCGGAATCATTTTGCAGCTGCAGGATAATTTGCTGGATTTCTTCCGTGGATTGCTGGGTGCGGCTGGCGAGTGTGCGGACTTCATCGGCCACCACCGCGAATCCGCGGCCCTGTTCGCCGGCCCTGGCGGCCTCGATGGCGGCGTTCAATGCCAGCAGGTTGGTTTGCTCGGCAACACTGCGGATCACGTCCAGAACTGATCCTATATTTTTTGAATTTGCCTGCAGCGTTGCGATAACGGCGGCGGTATTTTCCACTTCTTCTGCCAAAGTATTTATGGATTCCACGGTTTGCGAAACCACCAGCTTGCCATTGTTGGCGGCGGCGTCGGCGTTTTGCGCGGTCGTTGCGGCATTGTTGGTGATATTCGCCACCTCCCGCGCCGATGCCGTCATTTCATTCATGGCGTCGGAAACATATATGCTTTCTTTCAGCTGAATATTGGCGTTCTCATTTTGTTCGTTACTGTAACTTTGCAATTCAAAGGCAACCGTGGATAACGTAGTTACATCGGAAGCCAGCATCTGGATGGTCTCGCGCAATTCGCCGATGTAACGGTTAAAGGATTTTCTAAGCTGGCCGATTTCGTCTTCTTCATTGTCAGGCAGTTGAATGGTCAGGTCACCGCTGTTCGCGGTGGCGGTGCAGGTGGCTTTAAGCCGGTTGGTTACAACTTTGTGAAACAGCAGGAACATGCCAATGGAAATAAACGCCATTGCCGCAATTATTACCGCGACAAGTATGGCGCTGAATTGATTCAATGACGTTGTGCCGGTTTTGGCAATTTGCTCGATCGTCGCGTTGATACGGCGGTCACTCAGGGTGAGCTGTTTATTGAGATTATCTTTTGACAGGCCAATCAATACCTCGCCCAGCACTTCACCGTTAAAGTTTATTGTGTAGCGTTTTTCAATGATGTTTTCACTATCCTGAGGCTTGTTGTAATCCGTTAATGGCTTGCCGTCCGGGTTGAGGTAGGTTGCATACACAATGTCTTCATCCTTGGTTACCCTGCTTCGGTAATATTCCAGCGCGGTAAAGTCAGATGAGAAAATCAAATCAGGCGCAGTTTCCGCCAGCAGTTCACCAAATGCATCGGCTTTTGATTCCAGCGCGTAGGTTAATGCTTGTGCGCCGCTTTCCTGTTCCACCGGTAATGCGTGTTGCGCGTTTTCGGTTTGCAGTCTGGCGAGTTGCCGGGCTTCGCTCAACAATAAAGCCGTTCCTATAACAAGCACGGCCAGGGTGCCGCCCAGGATGGGCGGCAGGATTTTTATGGTAATATTGGCTTTGCCAAGTATATTAAACATGTTGCAACCACCAGTAGATTTTGTGCGGTTTAGTAGTCTTCTCCGATTGCAAACAGGGTAATTTCCCTTGCCTTGTTAAAATCACTGTCGTTTACAGGGTAAAAGCCCGTTACTTTGGCGGATTTCAGGATTTCTTTTCCTTGTGCGCTGGTTTTCAATCCGGTCATAATGTCCTGGATTTTTTTCACTTTTGCGGGAGGCATGCCGCTTTTAACAGCCTAGGGTAATTGCGTGAACGGTTCGCTCTCGGCGAGAATAGTAATATCGTCGGCGTTAATTTTTGACGTTACTGCACTTATGCGAGCGATGACATTTCCGGAACCTGCGGCCTCCGCGTTTTTGTTGTAGACACCGATAACTGCACTGGGCGGATTTTTCGCGAATTTAACCTAGTAGTCCTTGCCCTCGGTCAGTCCGGCAGTTTTAAGAACGGCTGTTGGCGCGATATAACTTCCCATGGCTTTTTTACCGCCGCCAAACAGGATTGTTTTACCTTTCAAATCAGCAACGCTTTTAATGCCAGAGTCTTTTCGAACCGAGAGAGCGCCGGCGATCACCTTATTGCCAAACTCTTCATTGGCGACGATGACTTCATATCCCAGTTCCTTATGGCTTTTGATGTAGTGGTATTGATTGTAATGAACCAGGTCAAACTGTTGCTTCTGCACGCCTTCCCAGAACGTCTCGAAATCTTTTGGTATAACGAGGTGTACCGGTTCGCCCAGTTGTTTTGAAAGATGCTCCTCCAGTGGTTTAAATGCCTGATGCGTTTCAGCGGCTGGCCGTCTGGGAAATACGCCAATAGTGATGTCAGCAACAGCTTGTGCTGATGCTAACAGGGTTAACAGGGCGCCAATCAAAACTCGCAATCTATTGTTATTCATTGATATATTCCTTCTGGTTAACTTCCGGGTAAGAAATAAAACCACAAATTCGCTGTTAATGATCGACACTTCGTATGGTTATCTTTAATCTATTAGGTAGTTTTGGAATTGGTTTAAATGTAACGGTGCTTTACTTTATGCTGTCAGATGCGGAATAGGCATGTTAGCGCCAGCGATGGCGTGGAAAATCCGAGCAGATTGTTGCAGACTAACTGATGCCTTTTGGCGCCGGCGGGGATAGAGCGCTGATGAGTTAAGTATGGCGCCGCGCTTTATTTTTGCCGCGGCTGATTCCTATGTTAGTATCGGAGATGCCCGGTCTTCATATCCACCTTTCAAAAGCGTAGCAATATTATGATTCGGTTGATTATATTCCTGTGGTTTTGTGTAGTGTTTCATCAGGCGTTTGCCGGAGAGCGCGAACACCTGGGATTGCCGGAGTGCGAGCTAATCGTTGGCGTCAATCGCTACATCGAAATCGGTAACACGATTTCTTACACCGCTGAATACATGGAAAGCAACAAATACCACTGCGATGATTTCAAGGGCAAAGCGCATGAAATTGTTTCCTGCACCTACCGGATTGATAACAAGTTCGAAGTTTTGCTGGTTGTGGAAAACGGGATTGTGACAGATATTGAATCCCGGTATGGCGGCGCGGAATGTGCGTACTTTAATGTGTTTCCGCCGCCAACGGGTGTGCCTGACGAATTCGATGTTGAAAAATAACAGCAGATTGTATCTGAAATTACTTCAATTGCGATCTTTCCCGCGGATATTTTTATGAGCACATCAACCTCCTGTAAGAATACCCGCGGCCGCATGTTTCACAGCCGCGGGTGCAATTAAGCCGCCATTTTATGGCAAACCTAAAGTACAGGAAAAATGGTGAGCCCCAGCCTGCCGTGTAATTCTTCGCACTGCGCAAACTTGTTTTTGCGCCGCCCCGTTACCTCTGTATAGCCACGGCATTCAGATAATTTCTGATGCACAAAACCACAGGCTTGTTCCGCCTGGATTATGGCGGCATCCAGAAATCCCACGCTGCGCCAGCAATTACTGGTTTCCTTGCAGGTTTCATTGTCGCACGCTTTATCAATGTTATCCGCCAGTCCATGGAAGCATCGGGCGGGTTCATCCAGGTTGGGTGTGAGGGCGCAGATTTTGGGCGGTTGGGTGGTTTCGGCGGTCTTAGCCTTGTCAGCGAAATCTTTGGCAAGTTTCTGCCATTCGTCGAATGACTTTGCCTGCGCAACACATTCAGTGTCCTTGTCTTTCTTATGCGTCCTGGCGCACTCGCTCAGAACACCACAAGCTTCATTAATCCGCCTGAATAATTCGTTATGCACATTGCTCCAGGCATTATGCTCATTCACGTCCCTGAATCCAACTCCGAATTTTCCCGCCTTGGTTGCGTTCAGCCCTTTGGCAAGACTCTCGCGGGCCTGTTGTTCGTATTTGCTGAAAGGTTCATCCTTGCAGGATTCCACGATGCGGGGCGGCACAGCCGCTTGCGGTTCCACTGCCGGCGCCGCGGCCTCAGTATTAACAGCGTTTGACGAGGAACCTGTTGCCGTTGCATCCGTTGAAGCCGGGGCAGCATTGTTTGCCGATTCGCTGCCAGCCGCAGTTCCGGTAGTTGAGGCAGAGGATTCGCCTGATTCGGATGATGATGCGCAGGCGTATAAACCTGTTGCAATAAAGGAAACAAGTAACAGATTTAAAACGCGGGTGAATAAAGCTTGCACGTAATTATGTTTCACCGTTAACCTCCCTGAAGTTCACCTGAGTGATTGAAATTGTTTTGCTGTAACCGTTTTTTACTTTAATTTTTGTTAAACCAATAATTGTTAGACCGCTTGTTTGGCTTCATCAATATTCTTTTTTGGAAAAGCCACGACTAACCGGCAAATACTACCACAATCGCGCTGCTCTTACCCATGCGTTGCTGCGCATTGGGATCTGACCGACGCTGTATCTGGAAAGCCGGGTTAGTGATGCTGCAATAGCGGGGTATTTGCTTGTGTGTTTTAAATCAGCGATTGATGAAAATATCTGCAAAAGTTTAACCTTGGTCTACACTTGGAGTAGATCAAATACATCAAATCGATTGCAAGAACCATGGATCAATTTCGTTTGATACTTGCCGTGGCCGGCATTGCCGTGTTGCTGCTGGTCTACATTCTTTCCCGGCGTTCCGGCAGGCGGCGGGAATCATCCCGCGCAACACCGCGCGAAATTCCAACCCGGCAACGCATACCCATGTCGGGTGATGTGAACCCGCCGGAACGTCCCTACCAGGCTGCCATGGAATCAGCACCAAGTTTTCCAAGAAAAAGCCGCAAACGTTATATCAAGTTTCTTTCCGGAAAAGACAATAACCGCTCCAGATCGGCGGACCACTACCGGCAAGGGACGGCATTGGAGCCTCTGACGGTAACGGTTTACGTTATGCCTTTGCCTGGAATTACCTTTCGCCGCGAGCAAGTGCTGCGATGTCTGGATTCATTGGGTTGCGTGCCGAGATCCGATGCCGGTTATGATTATGTCATCCTCAATCATGCCATGAATAAGACCATGCACCGCTTGTTCGTTATCACTGACGCGCATGCGCCCGGCATTTTTGCGCGTGCGGAACAGGCTGAAGACAAGGCCAATGGTTTGATTTTTAATATGCAATTGCCGGGACCAATCGATAGCGTGATGGCGTTTGAAAAATTACTGGATATTGCGCGTCAGGTGGCGGCAAGATTGAACGGCGTCGTATGCGATGACCTGCAAAACCGGTTAACCAGACAGGCAACCATGCACATCAAAGACAGGATTCTTGATCACAACAGAAAGTTGCGCTTTACCCATTCATCCTCGCTTCAATAATTTTAATTACGCGGCTTTCCTGCCGCTTAATACATTTAACAGCTCATCCAGCGCTTGCGCGCGCGACTCCATGTCCGGCAGCGGTTTGCTGATGCGCAGTTTATCCTGACCATCCATTTTATAAATACCGGACTGTTTCTGGATCAGGTTAATCACGGTTATGGGATCTATGTTGGGGTGTTTACTGAAAATTAGGCGGCCGCCATCCCGGCCGAATTCAATTTTTTTGATACCCAGCGGTGTTGCCTTGAGTTTGAAACTGGTGACGCGGAACAGGTTTTTGGCGCTTTCGGGCAGCAGGCCAAAGCGGTCGATCATTTCAACCTGCAGTTCACGCAAGGCGTCTTCGTTTTCCGCGCTGGCGATACGCTTGTACATGATAAGGCGCGTATGGATATCCGGCAGATAATCATCCGGTATCAGCGCCGATACACCGAGGTCGACCTCGGCGCCGTGGTCCAGGGGTTTTTCCAGTTCGGGTTGCTTGCCGGATTTCAGCGCGTTCACCGCCCGTTCCAGCAGTTCCATATACATGGTGAAACCGATTTCCTGCATCTGACCGCTTTGTTCCTCGCCCAGTAACTCACCCGCGCCGCGGATTTCCAGGTCATGGGTGGCCAGGGTGAAACCGGTGCCGAGGTCTTCCATGGACTCGATGGCCTCAAGGCGTTTGATAGCGTCGGTGGTCATTGCATTGCGCGGCGGTACAATCAGGTAGGCGTAAGCCTGGTGATGGGAACGGCCGACGCGCCCGCGCAGTTGATACAGCTGCGCCAGGCCAAACCGGTCCGCACGGTTCATAATGATGGTGTTGGCGTTGGGAACGTCGATGCCGGTTTCAATAATTGTCGTGCACACCAGAATATTAAAGCGCTGGTGATAGAAATCCGCCATTACCCGTTCCAGTTCCCGCTCGCGCATCTGGCCGTGGGCGATTTGCACATTGGCGCCGGGCAACAACTCGCGGACTTTGCGCGCGGTGTTTTCTATGGTTTCCACTTCGTTATGCAGGAAAAACACCTGTCCGCCACGGTGAATTTCCCGCAAGCAGGCCTCCTGGATAGTGACGTCATTCCACTGGCTGACAAAGGTTTTGATGGCCAGGCGTTTGGCGGGCGCTGTCGCAATGATCGACAGGTCACGCATTCCGGACAACGACATGTTTAAGGTGCGGGGAATGGGTGTGGCAGTGAGTGTCAACAGGTCCACCTCCGAGCGCAATGCCTTGAAACGCTCTTTTTGCCGCACCCCGAAGCGGTGTTCTTCATCGATGATGACAAGTCCCAGGTTTTTGAATTTGATGTTTTCCTGTAGCAGTTTGTGGGTGCCGATGACAATGTCGATGGCGCCGTCCTTCAGTCCCTTGATGATATTGTCCTGTTCTTTTTTGGAGCGGAATCGCGACAGTGATTCAATGCGCACCGGCCAGTCCGCGAAGCGGTCCTTGAAATTTTCGTAGTGTTGTTGCGCTAGCAGGGTCGTTGGCACCAGCACGGCGACCTGCTTGCCATCCTGCACCGCGATAAACGTGGCGCGCATGGCGACTTCGGTTTTGCCAAAACCCACGTCACCGCAAATAAGGCGGTCCATGGGTTTGCCGTTTTGCATATCGCTCATGACGCCCTGAATGGCGTCCAGTTGATCCGGTGTCTCCTCAAATGGAAAAGCGCTTGCGAAGTTCAGGTATTGATCTTTTTCGATATGGTAACTGTAGCCGGCGCGCGCCTCACGCCGCGCGTAAATGTCGAGTAACTCCGCCGCCACATCGCGGGCGCGTTCCCGCGCCCTGCGTTTGGCTTTTTCCCACTGGCCGCTGCCCAGTTTATGCAACGGCGCCGCTTCAGGGGAAGCGCCGGTGTAGCGGCTGATCAGATGCAGGGAAGCAACCGGCACATATAGCTTGTCATTGTGTGCGTATTGAAGCGCCAGAAATTCCTGCTCAATGCCGCCAACGGTAATTTTTTGCAAACCGAGGTACCGGCCCACGCCATGATTTTCATGCACTACAGGCGAACCATGTTCCAGTTCCACCAGGTTTTTTATGATCAGGTCGGGATCACGCTGCCGTTCCTTGCGGCGCCGGCGTTGCAGAACCCGTTCGCCAAAGATCTGCGGTTCCGCGATGACGGCAATGGATGAATCACGTAACAGCAGGCCGTTTTGCAGAGGTGAAATGGTGATTGCGAGTTTGTCGCTGCCGGTGAGAAATTCCGCCCAGTCGTTTACCGGCTTTACCTGAATACCGATGTTTCGGAGCAGTTCAACAAGTGTTTCGCGGCGTCCGGTGGATTCGGCGGCGAACAGGATGCGGCCGTCGAAGCCGTCGACAAACTGCCGCAGATTGGCAACCGGCTGGGCCGCGCGCGCATCGACGCCAACCAGCGGTGGACTATCGCTGTCAAAATTATACGAACCGGGTTTATCTTCCAGTTTGAAAGATTGAATATCGATCTGCGTGTAGTGTTTGAAAGATTGAAACAGTTCGTTACTGCGCAGGAACACCGCCGCTGGCGGCAATATGGGACGCTGCAAATCATAGCGGCGTTGTTCGTAACGGTGCTCGATTTCCTGCCAGGTCGAGTCAGCCGCTTGCCGGGCGTCATTGATAATGCACAGGACGCTGTTGCCGGGCAGATAGTCAAAAATGCTGGCCGTCCTTTCGAAAAACAACGGTAAATAATACTCGATTCCCGCCGGCGCGATGCCATTACTGACATCGCGATAGATAGTGCTTTTGTTAGGATCGCCTTCGAACGCGGCGCGGAAGGATTGGCGAAAGTGAGCAATGGCCTGTTCGGTCAGAGGGAATTCCCGGGCCGGTAATAAATTGACTTCGCCGGCCTGTTCCATGGAGCGTTGATTTTCGGTATCGAAGCTGCGGATGGTTTCGATCTCGTTATCGAACAATTCGATGCGGTAGGGAATCCGGCTGCCCATTGGGAACAAGTCGATGATGCTGCCGCGCACCGCAAACTCACCATGTTCCATGACCTGGGAAACCAGGCGGTAACTGTTGCGTGTCAGGCGCTGACGCATGGTTTCGATATCCAGTTGCTGCCCGGTTTTGATGACCAGGCTGTTCGCTTCCAGAAATTCCCTGGGCGCCAGCCGCTGCATAACCGTTGCGATTGGCAGCACCAGGATGCCCCGGCTCATGTTGGGTAATTGATACAGCGTCAAGAGGCGCTCGGAGACAATGTCCTGATGTGGTGAAAAATTATCGTAGGGCAGGGTTTCCCAGTCGGGAAAATTGAACAGCGCTAATTGTTGCCGGCCGCCGCCATAAAAACGCAACTCATATTCCAGCCGGTACGCGGTCTGGGTATCCGGTGTGATAATTACAAACGGCCGCTGCGATTGTCGCGCGGCATTGCAGATGGCCAGTCCATAACTGCTGCCATACAAATGACCCCAGTGCGTGGTATAACCGGGTTTGTCAACGAAAGGGGGATTAAAGATACTGCAAGAGTCGGTCATCAGGCTGCAATCAGAACGTTTTACGTTGAAGGCGCGTATTGTAGAAGTATTCGAGCGCAAGTACAAAGGCGGGTTCAATTATCCCGGAAAGGAACCGTATCCGGATTAAAACGGTTTATTGCAGTTCTTCGATGCTGTTATGTTTTTCAGGTACTTGGGGAATGATCAGGCTGTAGCCCTTGGATTGCCAGTGCACCAGTTCGGTGACCGCGTTGGGGACGATCCGCACGAAATCCTGAAAATCCTCGGGTTTGTAACCGTATTCGGCGGCGGATAGGGCGCAGACCCTGAATTCCACACCGAATTCAGTGTAATAGCGCATGCGTTCCACCAGGTCCTGGTACTTTTCATAATTGTGTTTGGCGAGGGTCACTATCTCGGTGCCATGCATGATCACTTTGACATCGACATAATCCGGCGCGATCGCATACGGCGCTTCGTTGAGCGTGTGGAACATGCCGAGCAGCCAGTAAAGGGCGCCACCGATTTTTTCCGGATGATCAAAATAGAATTCGAACACCGCTTTTTGTTCTTCGTAGGGCGTATTTTCGATTTTTGCGCCGGGATCGGCGTGGCCCGCGGCAACACAAAAAACCAATACCAATGCCGCAAACCAGGCGGATTGGTTTGTTCTGTATATATTGCCTGAGGTAAAACGCTTCATGATGAAAAAGACTATTGGTTGAGGCTCCAGCGCCAGTTGTCCTTAACAAAGTAGCGGCGTGACGCGCTGAAAATGAAGGCAGTGGAAATAAACGGTTATCCGGACTGCGGCCTATTTAGCGGATTTTTATAACTCAAGTTTCGGAGTTCGTAGTTTTACCAAGAGCCCCCCTTACCGCGTTCTATCGTGATCCCATGGAAATAAACTCCGAAACTTGAGTTACAACAATCTGGAGCGGGAAAGCGATGGAGGAATTAACGCTGTTTTGCCGGATAACTGTAATGTTTCAAATCCTTGCGCCTTCCGGTTGAGCGCTGGATGACGACACCCTTGACCTCGAATGTTGAAACCAGCTCAACGGACTCATAGCCGGGATTCAAGTAGTGAATCCAGCGGCGGCCTTCTTCAACATGATATTGTCCAAACAGGATTTCACCACCATAGTCGATTACCACATAGGCTTGGTGCACGGCCGGCACGGCCGGATCAATAATGATAATATTGCCGTCCTGAAATTCGGGGCTCATGCTGTCGCCAATGACGCGAAGCGCGAAGGGTTCCGTAGTGCCTGCGCTGCAGCCGGAATTGTTCATGAGCGGATCGTTTCTGTATAAAGTGAATTGCCGAATGGAACTGTGAGTAAACCAATAACACTATTGTAGTGGCAGCGCTGAAGGTGATCCAGCTGTTAAAGTATGATGCCCGGCGAATAAAGCAGTCCATCGTGATGAATCAGATAACCAGACCGCGCACAGGGGGATCGGCGCAAACGAGCGTTAATTCTCGGATTTCAGTTCGTCGATTAACCGGGAGATGGCATTAATTGCACGCCTGCTGGGGTCTATCAGGCGAAAACCGGTATCATGAAACGTGGGATTGACATCTTTTTTGGTCCAGAGGCTTTGCGCGGTCAGCGCAATCATTTGCGGCACCGTGTCATCATCCACCGGGATCTCCATGCGCAGATTGAACGTGCACTGCAAGGGAATAGCCTGTTCACTGATTAACATCATGCCTTCGGTGGTAACATCAACCAGATGCCCCAACAATTCATTGTTTTCGGCTTTTAGCACGCGCAGATGGTGGACCAGGTTCCAGCGCTGTTGACTGCGTTGAATGATAACGTAATCGTTTAACGGTTTTTCCGCCAGGTTGTCCATGGTTGTGTTGTTCTCCCCATAAGGTGGTGATGCCGGCTTTGTCCACCGGCCGATTCGCTGCCCAGTTAACAACTGAACAACTCCGATGCTTCCTCGTCTAATGAAACGCCGTATTCGAGCCGCTGTTAATTGCGGTGCAATACTTTGTGTGAAGAATGCATGGTATGTACCAAAAATAGCCAGTCAATGGATAACATGGCGTTGAAGTGCGCCATGGCCCAGGTTTCCGATTGCTGATTAAGTAATTGAAATTAAAGGTGGTACTCGAAGATATCCGCGACAGGGCAGGCTGACTGATCCGATTGAATCAAAAAGCAGGATGTGAAACCGGCGCTCAACAGACGCAGTAATTTTAAAAGAAACGCCGGGTATTCATTAAGTTATGTTTTATAATGCCGCTTTTCTGCCAGTTGACTGATATATACTTAGTCTTTAAGCCGGCAGAAGACAAACGCCAACTTCCAGTAACTAGCACCAGGTTTTCAAAAATTATCCACGTCATGTACGACAATTATTTCGGACTCAAGGAAACACCTTTCACCATTGCTCCAGACCCGCGCTTTTTATACATGAGCGAACGGCATCGGGAAGCATTGGCGCATCTTGTCTATGGTTTTGAGCGGGATGGCGGTTTTGTGTTGCTCACCGGGGAAGTAGGCACCGGCAAAACAACCATATCGCGCTGTTTGCTGGAGCAACTGCCGGATAATTCCAAAGTCGCCATGGTGCTCAATCCCAAAGTCAATTCGCAGGAACTCCTGGCCACGATTTGCGACGAGCTGCATATCGAGTATCCGCAAGGCAATACTAGCCTGAAAGTGTTTATTGATTGCATTAACCGCAGCCTGCTGGAAACCAACGCTCAGGGCAAAAAGACGGTTGTCATTGTGGAAGAAGCGCAAAATCTGGAAATGGAAGTTCTGGAACAATTGCGGCTGCTGACCAACCTTGAAACCAATCAACGCAAGCTGCTGCAAATTATCATGATCGGCCAGCCGGAATTATTGCAATTGCTGGCGCGTCCCGAATTACGGCAACTTGAGCAGCGCATTACCGCGCGTTACCACCTGTTGCCGTTATCGCAAAAGGATACCATTGACTATGTCAGGCACCGCCTGGAAGTTGCGGGATTGAGGGAGCCGGTATTCGCTTATTCGCTGCTGCGAAAGATTCATAAATACACCGGCGGCATTCCCCGAAAAATCAACCTGCTTTGCGACCGGGCCATGCTGGGAGCCTATGTGCAAAATCAGCGACAGATTGACCGGCATATTTTGAACCGCGCGGCGAAGGAAGTTTTCGGCGCTGCGCTGGAAAGCGGAAGCCGTTTCGCATTGTCACCGGCCAGGCTGGGGATTGTGGCGGCGACGCTGGCCATGATCGCGATAGGCGGTTATATGGTGTATCAGCACCAGGATAATTTCGTCCGCCTGGGTGCGAAGTTCAAATCCTATTTCAGCGCGGATGCCGCGCCTCCCATCGAAGAAGCCAGCGCCGCGGCGGCGCCCCACATCAGCGACTTTTTACAATTGCTTGATCTGCAAACGGAAGCGGTGAGTAAAAAGAATGCGTTCCAGTCGCTGTTCGCGCAGTGGGGTCTGCCGGTATCCCTGAAAGCGGATGAAAATCCATGCGAAATCGCGCCAACAAAAGGATTAAGCTGCCTGGAAAAGAGCGGTGATTTGCAAAGCCTGCGGGATTTCGACCGGCCCGCGGCGTTGCGGTTTCTGGCGGGTGAAGTCAGGCCGGTGTACGCCACACTGGTGGCGCTGGACGATAAAATCGCGACGCTGTCAATAGGCAGTCAGCAAGTGACGGCATCCCTCGTGGAACTGGAATCACGCTGGCTGGGTGATTACACTATATTGTGGCGGCTGCCGCCGAATTACAACGGTGCTATTAGAGTGGGCGCCAATGGTCCTGATGTGCAATGGCTGGCGTCACAATTAACGAATATCAGCGGCAAGGTTTCCTTGTCCAGCGGCATTGTGAGTTACGATGCCAGACTGATCCGGCAGGTAAAGGATTTTCAGGCGCAGGAAGGTTTGTACCCTGATGGAATTGCAGGCGTGCAGACGCTTATCCGTATCAATACCCGCATCGATCCCAGTGCGCCTCGCCTCGTCAGATCTTCCACCGTTGCAGCGCCAGACAAGCAAAGCGCCAGCGCTATTGACGGCAGTCACCTGCGCCTTATTGCCCGCGTTGCCCGGCCTGTTGAGTAACGGATAATGTCATATATTTTGGATGCCTTAAAGAAATCAGAACAGGAACGCCAGCGCGGGAATGTTCCGGATATCAAGTCGGTTCATAGCGCCAGTATTACTCGTGCCGGTGATTCACGGCGCAACTGGTGGATCTGGTTATTCGTACTGGTGCTGGCGGTGAATGGGGTGATTTTTACGGTTGTGTTTATGGGTGATGGCAGTGATAGTGCGCTGGATGAAGGCGGTCAGGCAGACAATCCGCCGTCACTTGCGAATGAAACTCCGGCAGAGATCCAGCCACAAACCATTGCAAAAGCCGCGCAACCGGACTTATCCGAACCAATGCCGGAGAGTGCGGGCACGGAACAAACCGGCAGGCAAACCGCCGAGGAAACTGTTGCGCAGCAACCATCCCATCCCAGGGTGATTTTTTCCAAGGAGCCGCTTGATATCGGCCAGGATAGCGCCGAAGAAGCCACGGCGGTTGCCGGTGATCCACCGGCGGTGAAACAAGAAGAATTATCAGAAAAACCATTCGCCGGGCAGGCAGAGCAGGCGGTGTTGATTGCCGAATTGCCGGAAAGCATCCGGCAAAAAATACCCAATATTGAATTTACAGGACACGTTTATTCCACTTCCGTTGAGCGCCGTTCTGTCATGATTAACGGCAAGAAAATGCGCGAGGGTGACGTTGTGGGTTCGGGCCTGTTGTTACAGGCAGTCACGCCGGACGGCGCGGAGTTCGAATACCAGGGGCATCGCTTCAAATTAAATGCGTTGCAGGACTGGTCCTACCGTTAACGCATCGCCGCAGTTGGTTTCGACAAAGAATTTAGTTCTACTTTGTTACATTAAATAGCCGCGTGCACAGCACGGGAAGCGGAGGCGTCTGGCAAGACCGTTGGCGGCAGGGATGCCGCCATCGAGCCTACATGGAGGT
>JAKEGK010000072.1 GCA_022627515.1 Gammaproteobacteria bacterium | reverse complement strand
GCGCTCACCCATACCGTGCTGGATCATATCAGCGATGGCGTGATTACTGTCGGAAAGGATGGCTATGTTGAATATTTAAATCCAGTCGCTGAGCAACTGACCGGATGGGCATGTCACGAGGCAAAAGGGCAGCCTTTAAAAGATGTGTTTCACGTTGTCGATGAAAAATCCCGTGAGCCGAAAATTCATTCCATATTTGACAGGAATTATGGATCCAGAAAACCGCATCCAAGAAAATCCCTGTTGCTGCGCAGGGACGGATGGGAATTCACCATCGAAGATTCTTCGTCAAAGATCAGGGATAGCCAGGGGAATATCGTTGGCGCCGCTATTATATTCCGCGACATTACCGAATTGCAGGGTATGGAACGCTGGATGTTGTACGAGGCAACCCATGACACACTAACCGGTTTGATTAACCGCCGCGAATTCGATTCACGTTTAAATCAGGCGTTGACGACTGCGCGAGCCGAGGGCCGTCATTATGCCTTGTGCTATATCGATATCAATCAATTCAAATTGATTAATGATACCCACGGCAGGGAAGCGGGCGATGAGCTCCTCAAACAGGTTGCTACTTTGCTGCATTCGAAAGTTCGCGATACGGATGTTCTGGCCCGCCTCGGTGGGGACGAGTTTGGCGTATTACTGAATAATTGCTCTATCCATAATGCGCTGGAGACCGCGAATTCTTTCCGCCAGATCGTGCGCGACTACAAATTTGCTTCGAAAGGTGAAATTATCCGGCTTGGGATCAGTATTGGCCTGGTGCCAATCAATGCGGACAGTGGTGGTGTAGCAGATGTCATGGGATTGGCTGATGCAGCATGTTATGTCGCCAAAGATAAGGGCAACCACAGGATTCATGTTTACCGCGCGCAGGATGTCGCATTAAAACAGCGTCAAGCGGATTTAAAATGGATCCAGCGCATACGCCATGCGCTAGACGAGAATCAATTTCGATTGTTTTGTCAAAGCATAGTTCCTTTAAATGTTCCCGGCGCACATTCAGCGCATCATGAAATACTGTTGCGCATGCTGGACGAAAACGGTGATTTGATCCGGCCCAGTTCATTTTTATCCGCGGCGGAACGCTATTCTCTGATGCCGTCCATTGACCGGTGGGTGGTGCAAAACGCGCTGAATTTGCTGAATGACCGTATGAGACGCAACCAGCAAATCGGTGTGTTTGCCATTAACTTGTCAGCGCAATCTCTGGATGATGAAAACTTCCTGAGTTTTGTGATCGATCAATTCGATAAATCTATTGTATCTCCATCGCACATTTGTTTTGAAATTACCGAGTCAACGGCAATCTCCAACCTCATGAGTGCGACGCGGTTTATGTCAATCCTGCGCGGGATGGGCTGCAAGTTTGCGTTGGATGATTTTGGCAGAGGTTTTTCTTCCTATGGTTATCTGAAAAACCTGCAAATTGACTATTTGAAAATAGATGGATCGTTTGTCCGTGATTTGGCCAATGATCCGGTGGATTATGCAATGGTTGAGTCCATTAACCAGATAGGCCATATCATGGGCGTACAGACAATCGCGGAATTTGTGGAAACCCAGGATGCGTTGGAGAAACTTATTGCACTGGGCGTGGATCACGTGCAGGGTTATCAACTGGGTAAACCAAGACCAATGTGGCATAGTTTCCAATCACCCCCTCCAAGTGGTAAAATTCAGTAACATCCAGTAACATCGAAATCGCATCACTTTCCTCATTATATAAATTTACATTTAGAAGCTTTATTTTCTATAAGGGCTGACTAAATGGGCTATCGCATATGCTAAGTAAGTGCTGCATGGCAAACAACGGTGTTCGCGGTATTTGTTGCTATGATTATGCTCAGGCGCAAATGGAGCGGAATAACGCCGGAGTTCAATAAAGCCGGACATAACAACACAGATAGTGTCCAATAAAAGCAGCGTCAAACAACATTAACGTTCAACAGTTGTCGGTAAAACATGGGCTATGCCTGTTAAAGCTTCCGAAATAAAACTAATCAGCCGGATCGCATCGGGCGAAGAAGCGGCGTTCGAGCAACTGTTTCATACCACCTGCGAAGCAGTTTACCGGTATTTGAAGCGTCTTACGGGGGACAGCGACCGCTCGGATAAATTATTGACTAAAACCTACAAACAGGCATGGCAATCAGCAAGCAACTATGATCAAAAGCTGGCGCCGGCCAGTTGGTTATTGCAACTGGCGCGCAACGCGGTATTGTCGGACAGTGGTTTGCGCAAACGCGCTGACACCCCGGAAAAAACCAGTGCTGTTAATATTGTGGCGCTGGACCGGCAAAAAGTTTTCATCAAGGCAATGGACTCGCTGCCCGTCGAATCGCGCGACTCTCTGGTGCTGGTATTGATGCATGTATTTACCTACCATGCGATATCAGAAATCATGGGGCTGACCATCGATGAAGTTAAAACGCGCGTGTTCGAATCCAAAAACCTTCTGAAGGAAAAACTCAGACAACACGGAATAAAAAAGCACGAAGTATCCAAATCCAACATTCTGCGCGAGCTTATACCTTTGTATATAAATGGCGCGTTAGCCGGCAAACATAAAATCGCTTTTGAGAAGTCATTAAAAAATGATCCGAATTTAAAACAGGAATACATGGAGTTTTATGAAATTGAAGCTTATTTCGACCAGCTCGATCCGGTAAGCAAGCAGCATCTGGATCGCATGTACAGCACCATAAAAAATAGCCTTGATGATTTGCAGGAACATCCTGAAGCCGCG
Source organism: Gammaproteobacteria bacterium (assembly GCA_022627515.1). GTDB lineage: Bacteria > Pseudomonadota > Gammaproteobacteria > SZUA-152 > SZUA-152 > JAKEGK01. The sequence goes on along the minus strand of JAKEGK010000072.1, from coordinate 3,186 downwards.
GTTGATGAAGAACAGACTGCCGGGACAAAAATTGATTTTATCCATGAATTGCTGTCATCGCCTCGCATTGGGTGGGGTCTGGCGGTCCTGCAATTCGCCATATTGGCGATCGTGCTTATTTTTGTGGCGCCGGATTATTCCAACTCGGTTGAAGCCAATATTGCCGCGGCGCAAATTCTGCAACAGCAACATAAAAGCAAGAAACTTAACGTGATATTTCAGGACAGCGCCACCAATCAACAGATCCGTGACCTGTTGCTGGCGCTTCAGGCGGAGGTGTACAGCGGCCCGACAGATATTGGTTTGTATACCATCACCATAGAGGGTAATGAGCAACGCGCGCAGGAAGTGTTAAGCACGTTGCGAAATTCCGGTGTTGTCGTATTGGCTGATCTGGCTTACTAATGTTTGGCGCACACCTTGATAATAATTCAGAGCGGGAGCATAGCGGCGGATGCGTATACTACATACTATGATCCGGGTGGGAAATCTGGAAGAGTCCATTCAATTTTATACCGGGGTATTGGGTATGAAATTGCTGCGGCAGAAAGATTATCCCGAAGGTGAATATACCCTGGCGTTTGTTGGTTATGGCGACGAAGCCGGCAATACCGTCATTGAGCTTACCTATAATTGGGGTGTCAGCCACTATGATCTGGGTAAAGGATTTGGGCATATTGCCCTGGAGGTTGATGATGTCTATCGTGCGGCAGAGGAAATTCGCAAGCGGGGTGGCAAAATAGTCCGGGAGGCCGGACCTATGAATGCCGGCGCCACTATTATTGCGTTTGCCGAGGACCCTGACGGGTATCAAATCGAACTGATCGGCAAAAAATAACATTGTTGACCAGCCTGCAAAAAGGCGATGGGTATTTCAAATGCCCATCGCCTTTTTTATTTTGCGGTTTGTTTCTTGATTCGCGCACGGCAGGAGCGGGAGACTGCAAGGAATGTCAAGCAAGCTGATTCTATTTCACTAATCCAGTTTACCAATACATTCAAGATAAAGCTCATTGTCCGGCATAGTATGATTGCGCTGCGCTTCCCAGATCATTTGCGCCAGGCATTCCATGATCATGTGTTCGACGATGTGCGGGTCCCGGTGCTTTTTCAATAAGCGCTGATAATGAACACTGATGCCAAACGGCTGGTTGATACTGATTTGTTCCTTGATGGCGATGTGCAGCGCCATGTGCAGAAACGGATTGGTTTCGCCCATTTCCGGAAAATAATCCTTGTCCAGCGCCGCTTCCGGATTTTCCATCAGCGCGTGATATTCGGGATGCAGCTGAATGACGTCAACAATCAGCGACTCCATGGGTTCGAGCACTTCATTATTGGAGTGTTTGCGCCAGGCTTGAAAAAACATCTGTCGGCTCCGGCTGCGGTCGAGCTCAAACATGATTTACTCCGCTATTCATAAACCTTGTCTTTATATTCACATAAATCCTCGATAACACAAGCGCTGCAACGCGGCTTTCTGGCAAGGCAGGTATACCGGCCGTGCAGGATTAACCAGTGGTGCGCATCGTGTTTGAATTCATCCGGTACATATTTTAATAGCTTTAACTCGACTTCCAGCACATTTTTGCCCGGCGCGATATTGGTGCGATTAGCGACCCGGAAAATATGGGTATCCACCGCGATGGTGGGTTCGCCAAACGCCGTGTTCAAAATCACGTTGGCGGTTTTGCGGCCCACGCCGGGCAAGGCTTCCAGAGCGTGACGCTCGCGGGGCACCTGTCCCTTGTGTTCTTTGACTAATATCCCGCAGGTTTTAATAATGTTTTTGGCTTTGCTGTTGTAGAGGCCAATAGTCTTGATGTATTCCTTAAGTCCTTCCTCCCCCAGGTTGAGAATTTTTTGCGGCGTGTTGGCCGTTTTAAACAGTTTACCGGTGGCCTTGTTAACACTCTTGTCAGTAGCCTGGGCCGATAAAATCACGGCAATCAACAGTTCAAAGGAGGTTTTATAGATTAACTCTGTTGTCGGTTTTGGATTGTGTTTTTGCAGCCGGTTAAAAATTTCGCGGCGTTTATTGTTATTCATTGGATGATATTAAATTCAATTATTATTTATAAAGTTTTGTGATCAGTGCTGTCTCTACGGTGTCGTTTGTTGCGTTTTCCTGACGCTATCCGCCGGCGATTATTTAGTCAAACAACGTTATGTTATTGATTTTTGCTTAAAGAAGCTCTAATAAGGTCTCATTCCCTTCAGGGAGGGTGACTAGGGGGAGGGTGAAAGTTTCAAGCGTTTATAACCTTACCCCGGCCCTCTCCCTCAAGAGAGTGAATTAGTGAGAGATTCCTTAAAGAAATAATCGAAAATCACCGGTTGACTGGATTGTATCAAGCGAGTGGGAAAAATCTTAGTTTCCGCACCATGTTTCTCATCTTATTACGCTAGGTCATTGATGTTATGCACAACTGAGCTTGGCCGTTTGTTAACCCGCCGGTAAAAACGTCAAATTTTTGCCGCTAAGTCATTGAATTAGTTTTAACTTATTGATTAATCGTGAAAATTAAAATTGCCTGCATTGTAATCATTTTGTCACAAACCTGCATGCTATGCGTCTGTTTGACACTTGCTCACCTGTTTACGCACACAGTTATCCACAGTTTTTGTGGATAAACCGAGATAAAAATCATAACGAAACTAAGCGGCGGTTTTCAGTTTATCGTGATTTCGAATTTTGGTTCTACCCCTGAGAATTTCGGCAACGCCGTTCAAGTTTAAGCATAAGTGTGCGCTAATTGGCTGCGCCACATAATATTTCTTAACTGCCCTCCTTATTACATCAACCTAACTTTGTGAATTGGTTACGGATTGTACGAAAAATAAGCTAAATATTTCAGTAAACGGGCCGACAAAGTTAGTGGATCAATATGCGCTGAGAAAGAAACTCTCATGCCTGGATTTTTTTTACGCGGTGGCGCCGGACGCTTGTATTCCAGGCTATCTGCAAATTGCAGACGGCATTAAACCGCCTCAAAGGGATTCGGAATACTAATTGCAATTATTTCTGCAATTAAGTCTGCAAAGAATGGCAGACAAACGCCGGTGCGCGGATTTTTTATTTTTAACAGATGGATTCAACACAGAAGGCAGGTAGACAATGAAGGGCATCAGACATCTGGTACGAACCAAAGACCGTTACATAAAACTTTTCGGCGCAGCCTGTCT
>JAKEGK010000071.1 GCA_022627515.1 Gammaproteobacteria bacterium | reverse complement strand
TTATCGTGCCACTTGCTCCCACCGCATAAGCGACGCTCATATCGACGGGCGCATGAATCCCGTTAAGGCGCAGGCTTGTGGGCGTCAGATCACGGCTCCAGGTGATACCGCCGTTGGTGGTGCGCATCAGGGCATCGCCGTCGCCGGTGGCAAAGCCGTTGTTGGCGTCGACGAAATGCACGGCGTAAATGGAGCCAGCGCCCGGAGCGCTGACGTCAGTCCAGTTGACGCCACCATCGATGGTTTTCCATACGGTGCCGCTTCCCAGCACCGCCGCGCCGATGGCATAAGCGACTGTGCCCGTGGGAGCATGTATGCCGTAGAGCACGGGAGCAGCCGCCGGCTTTGAGGCCGGCGTGTTCCAGGTACTGCCGTCGGTGGTGTAGAAAATGCCGCCGCCGGTGCCGACGGTAATGGCATGTTGCGTAACAGCGCCGCTAATGCCGTTCTTAATGGACGCATCAGTGGTCTGCGAGGACCACGTCGCGCCATTGTACTTATAGACGTTGCCATCGTTCGAGGAGGCATATACTTCGGTGCCGCTGATGGCGACCACCGCACTCAGATCCCCCGCGCCTAGCCCTGAACTGGCGTCGCTCCAGGTGTCACCGCCATCAACGGTGCGCAGCGCAGTGCTGGAGGACCCGACCGAAAATCCGTTATTCGCGTCATAAAAATGCACGCCCAATAAATTTTGGGTAGTTCCCGAAGTGATGGGGGACCAGCTAGTGCCACCATCGGTTGTTTTAAGAATGATACCGCCGTCGCCGACCACGATCCCGGTGGAATTATCAAAAAAATAAACATCCCGGAAAATATCCGCGCTATAGCCGGCGGGTGATATGTCTGACCAGGTGCCGGCTTTTGCGGCGGAATGAGATAGCAGAGCACTAAGGACCAGGACCGCAAGTGCTATGAAGCGGATGGAAATTCTATTCCTGAATCCCGCGGCGGCGCCACTGAATCTGCGCATCGAATGTTTATTGCTGGAAACGCACCGCATCAACACAGCCACCCGTAACAACTAAACAGCAGGGTGACACTTATCCGGACGCTAATAGCAGAGTTGATTGTGGCGCCGTTAAAAAAGCCGCCTTGATGCACAGAGGAAGCGACAGAATAAATCGGGGCTGGTTTTAAAAATAAACCAAGCGGGTCAAAATTGTATTTTTTGTCATACAAGTTTGACTCGTTAACATACGAAATAAAATCCGCATTCAGATACATACAGCAGGAATCAACAGCCAGTAACCACCGAACAAATTGAACGCCGTTACTTTTGTTGACATTCAGATGAGGCGTGCATGTCTTGTTGTAACCACGCATGAAAAACGAAAACCGCCATTACCACCCGGAGAACGGCAACTTCCGCCCTAACGTAACTTGGTTATCGTCTGCAAAATTAGGAGTTTGAGGATTTGTGATGAAATTCACGGACAGCTTTTATCCGCACTTACAGGGACTTGCAATGCCAGAAATAAAAACCGGACGGAGTGCGCTGATCGGGTGAATTCCGCTGGAAAAACCTTAATTGGATAAGGCTGGATTCGGTTGAATATCCGAACTTGGAAGATAAATATCTGGATAACCAATAGCAGTTCGCATAACGCTAATCACGTTTGATTTTTAGCTATCAGCAAATGATATATCGGGAAATTTTTGATTACGTGAAACGGACTTCATGCCTCCGCAAAACAGGCATAACAAGCTCGGCCGCGCTTCAACACTTATGCTATTTTTTCAGTTTTGCAAATGCCTGCGCCATTGCCGAATTGACCGGGGGTGCGGTTTTATTTTTTGTTTTGGGCTGCTGTTGAGTCTGGCGCGCTGGTTTGCTCCCGGCTTTATCATGTTTTCCGGTGTTTTTACCGCCGCCTTCTACGGCATCGGTCAGCCGCATGGAAAGCGCGACGCGCTGCCTTTGCAGGTCAACCTCCATGACCTTGACCTTGACCACTTGCCCGGTTTTCACCACATCGCGGGGATCCTTGACATAGGTTTCAGACAAGGCCGAGATGTGCACCAGGCCGTCCTGATGCACGCCGATATCCACAAACGCGCCGAAGTTGGTGACGTTGGTAATCACGCCTTCCAGAATCATTCCTTCTTTAAGGTCGGCAACGGTTTCGACACCCTCCTTGAAGCTCGCGGTCCTGAATTCCGGACGCGGATCGCGGCCGGGTTTTTCCAGTTCCTGCAGGATATCGCGTACCGTCGTTGCGCCAAATTGCGCATCGGCGAAATCGTTAGCCGCGAGGCCTTTAAGAAATTTGCTGTCGCCAATCACATCGGTAATTTTACGTTTTGACGCTTTGAGAATTTTTTCCACCACCGGATAAGCTTCCGGATGCACCGCTGAAGCATCCAGCGGATTGGCGCCGTTTCGAATGCGGAGAAAGCCGGCGGCCTGCTCAAATGCCTTGGGTCCCAGCCGCGGCACCTTGAGCAATTGCTGCCGGTTTTCGATAACGCCGTGTTTTTCACGAAACGCGACAATGTTGACCGCCAGTGTCTCAGTTAATCCCGCCACCCTTGCCAGCAATGGCGCCGACGCGGTATTAACTTCAACACCCACTGCATTCACACAATCTTCAACCACCGCATCCAGTTTGCGAGCCAGTTGCGTTTGATTGACATCATGCTGGTACTGTCCAACGCCGATGGACTTGGGTTCGATCTTCACCAGTTCCGCCAGCGGATCCTGCAGACGGCGCGCAATTGAAACCGCGCCGCGGTAGGACACATCGAGATCCGGAAATTCTTTCGCCGCGAGTTCCGACGCGGAATAGACGGATGCGCCGGCTTCGCTTACAACCAGGCTGGTTAAGCGCAATTCCGGGTGACGTTTCATCAGGTCGTTAACCAGTTTATCCGTCTCGCGCGAGGCGGTGCCATTGCCAATACTGATCAAATCAACCTTGTGTTTGCCGCATAAAACAGCTAATACCGCCAGCGACTGGTCCCACTGATTTTTCGGCGCGTGCGGGAAAATGGTAATGTATTCCAGCAGCTTGCCGGTCTGATCCAGAACCACCACCTTGACTCCGGTGCGCAAACCGGGATCCAGTCCCATACACACCCGCATGCCCGCCGGCGCGGCGAGCAACAGATCGCGGAGATTTTCACCGAACACGCGGATCGCTTCCGCTTCGGCGCTTTCCCGCAACCGCAACAACAACTCCGCTTCAATACGCAGCGCTATTTTCACCCGCCATGCCAGCCGCGCCGACTCCAGCAGCCAGTTATCCGCGGCGCGCTTCTGTTGCGCGATTGAAAAGTGTTTGGCAACCATGTTATCGCAAAGACCCATTTGCACATTGTTTTCCAGATCATCCTGTCCGGCAATTTGCATCCTGATACGCAGCACGCCTTCATCACGCCCGCGGAACAATGCAAGGGCGCGGTGGGAAGGCACGGCCTTTATCGCTTCCGCATATTCAAAATAATCCGCGAATTTCGCGCCCTTCTGTTCTTCGCCACTGACTACGGAAGATGTCAGCAGCGCGTGTTCCCACGCGTAATCGCGCAGTTTCCCGACCAGATCGGCGTCATCGCCCGCGCGTTCCATAAATATCTGCCGCGCTCCTTCCAGCACGGCGGCGCAATCTTCGAAACCGGCTTTTGCGTTAATATAACCTTCCGCCGCTGCCGCCGGGTCTAGCCTGGGATTGCTCAACAACGCGTCCAGCAATGGTTCAATGCCGGCTTCGCGCGCAATTTGCGCCCTGGTGCGCCGCTTGGGTTTATAGGGCGCATATAAATCTTCGAGCCGGGTTTTGGTATCTGCTTCGAGAATCGCCGCTTTCAATTCAGGCGTGAGTTTTTCCTGTTCATCGATGGACTTCAGTATCGCGGCGCGGCGCTCTTCCAGTTCACGCAAATAAACCAGGCGCTCTTCCAGTTGCCGCAATTGCGTGTCATCGAGGCCCGCGGTGGCTTCCTTGCGATAGCGCGCGATAAACGGAACTGTCGCGCCTTCATCCAGTAATGCAATGGCGGCATCGGTTTGCGTTTTTTTGACGCCGAGCTCTTCAGCGATACGTTGGGAGATATCCATGGTGATAAAAAACCTGAAACGTGACTGTGGGATAATTGAAAGTCTGCAAAGTGTATCAAAATGCATTTGGTTGTACAGAGCTTTACAAGAAAGATATCGCGTTTTGCCCGATGGCCGTGGCGCTGCGGACAGCTGTATGTGAACATGGTTCAGGCAAATCAGGCGCAAAATCAGCATAAAAGATAACATATTGTCAAAGCATAATTTGCTGATGATGACGCAGGGTGACCTCAAAACAGAATACTGTCGCTTTCAGATTAAGGTAAATAGAGCCGGGGACAAAGTATATAATCCGAATGGCCCGATAATTTCGCTTTGAATACTATGTTTGCGTGTACATTTGTTGGTAATATCGGCGCATGTGCAAACACGCTTTCCGAATCCCTGTTCCTTTTTGTTTGTTGTACGGATTGTTATGGTGCAGTCCTGCGCTGTGCGCGGAATCAGACAGCATCTCTGAAGAAGTTATTCACATTGGCGTGCTGTCCTACCGTGGCGAGGAAAGAGCGATAAGCCGCTGGGGGGCCACCGCTGACTATTTAACGCAAAACATACCTGGCTATCGCTTCGAACTAAGTCCGCTAAATTTATCAGACATGGCGTTGGCCGTCGCGGATGACAGTGTCCAGTTTATACTTACCAATCCCGGGAACTATGTCGAACTTGAATCCCGGTACGGTATTTCGCGCATCGCCACCATGCAGTCCCGCCATTCCGGACAGATTGGCACCCGTTTTGGCGCGGTTATCATTGCCAAAGACGGTAATACCGCCATTCATACCCTGGAGGATCTGGAAGATAAATCATTCATGGCGATCAGCCCGGATGCATTTGGCGGATTTCAAATGGCCTGGCGGGAACTCGCCGAACACAATATCAATCCTTTCAAGGATTTTTCGAGCCTGGTATTTACGGGATTTCCACAAGACCAGGTCGCGCTAGCGGTATATGAGGGCAGAGTTGACGCCGGCACTTTAAGATCAGAAACACTGGTACGTATGGTGGAAGCGGGACGGTTTAAACTGTCCGATTTCCGCATTCTCAATCAGCAGTATATCGATGGATACAACTTCCCTTTAAGCACCCGTTTATATCCCGAGTGGCCGTTCGCAAAAAACAAGAATACCTCCCATGAATTGGCCACCAAAGTCACGCTGGCTCTGCTGGCAATGCCTGCTGACCATAACGCCGCCGTCATGTCGCGCACCGCCGGCTGGACCGTTCCTCTGGATTATTCACCGGTGCATGAGTTAATGCAGAAGTTGCAGATCGGCCCATACGAGGTATTGCGTGAAACTTCGCTGCCCGCGGTTGCGAAAAAATACGCCATCTGGATACTGACCGCCGCGGCAATTGTCATTTTGCTCGTAATTCTCGTCGCTTATATTTCCAATACCAACCGCAGGCTCCGGGAAACAGACCGCAACCTGCGTGATGAAATCGCGGAGCGGAAACAGTCCGAAGCAAAACTGGCTGAATATAAAGACACCCTGGAGCAGCGCGTTATTGAGCGGACCAATGAGATCGAACAAGCCAATAAGTCCCTGCAACAAAGCCAGATTACGCTGCACAAACTGGTCGACATCACCAGCGCGCCGCGCCTGTCGCATGATGAAAAATTGACGAAACTGCTGGAAACCGGCCGGGAATACTATCAGACCGCGGTAGCCAATCTGGCGAGTCTCAGCGGTTGCGACCGGAAGTCATGCACGATCGCCGGACAGGAAAATTTAATCGCTGGCCTGCAGGGGCCGCTGAATAAATCCTGCATTCCAAAACTGCTTGGGCAGGCGGATACCACGCTGGATATACCTGACTTGAATACCGCCGATTGCGGACAGGTTGAAAGCGTGCGCGCGCCATTTAACAGCTATTTGGCAACTGCGGTGTTCGTTAAGGGAACGCCGCATTGTATTCTGGAATTCGCCGACACTAAGGTGCGCGGCGGTTTTTATACCCGCTGGGATCATAATATTCTGGAGGTTATGGCGCAGTGGATAGGCAGCGAGATCGAAAAACAGGAAGCCATCGAGGAAAAACAACGCCATCAATCCGAACTCGCCCGGGTGGGGCGCATGAGCGCCATGGGTGAAATGGCGGCTGGATTGGCCCATGAACTGAACCAGCCGCTGACTGGCGCCATTAACTACAGCAGCGGCTGCCTGCGGCGCCTGAAGCAGGGCGATTTTGACAAGGAAAAACTGATTCAGGGACTGGAGCGCACCGTGGAGGGCGCAACGCTTGCCGCTGATATCATCCGTCATCTACGGGAATTTGTGCAAAAAGGCGATGCGCAACGCAAATTGACATCCTTGAATGAGGTGGTGCTGAACATCGTCGACCTGGCAGCCGTGGAAATCAAACGTTACCAGGTGAGTGTGTGTTTGAACCTGTCGGATAATCTGCCGAAAATAGCCGCCAATACAGTTCAGTTGGAACAGATCATGTTGAATTTTATCCGCAATGGCCTTGACGCCATGGAAAACGTAGAACCCGCCAGGCGGAAACTCATAATTTCCACGCAAACAGGCGGGGACAAAGTCAAGCTATCCGTCACCGATTATGGTCATGGCATTTTGCCTGAGGCCGAAAGCAAATTATTTGACGCGTTTTACACGACGAAATCCGAAGGTATGGGCATGGGTTTATCCATCAGCCGTTCGATAATCGAGGCGCATAACGGTGTAATCCATGCGGAAAACTCCATCGGCGCGGGAGCATGTTTCTCATTTGAACTACCGGTAAAAAGTGAAAATTAGGCATGCAGCCTACCGTTTACGTTGTGGATGATGACAAACTGGCGCGGGAATCGCTTGAGTGGTTAATCGACTCAGTGGGACTGCCCGTCATTACGTTTGAGTCCTGCCAGGCGTTTCTCGGCTACTACAATAGAAACCTTACCGGATGCCTGGTGCTGGACGTGCGCATGCCTGATATCAGCGGCATGGACCTGCATGCCAAACTCAAACAGCAGAATTGCACTCTGCCTGTTATTATTATGACCGGTCATGCTGATGTTGATATGGCGGTGCGCGCCATGAAAGCCGGAGTTTACGATTTTATTGAGAAGCCCTATAACGATTCATTAATGCTGGAACGCATACAAAGCGCCATTGCGTTCGATCTGGATAACCGCAAGGCGCAGGAACGCATCAATTCCGTGAAGGAGCGGCTGTCCACACTCACACCGCGCGAGCAGGAAGTTTTACATTATGTACTTAAATCAACGGCAAACAAGGTGATCGCCGCTGAATTGGGCATCAGTATCAAGACCGTTGAGCTGCACCGTTCCAATTTGATGTCTAAAATGAAGGCCAGCTCAGTCACCGAGCTGGTGCGGCTTGCGCTCATTACCGGCCTTGACTAGTTTGACGCACACAACAATCCGCTTGTCTGCTAAAGCATTTTTTCCCCAAATCCACCTCTCTAGGGAACACCCTAGTGTCGTATGGGGTAGGCTCCAGTTATCATGTTTAGTGTAATGTTTTAACATCTCTTCCACCCCCGACGGATCCCTGATTTGATGCGGTGAAGCCGAGCGCCACTGCAAAGAATCAGAAAACGAAGATGACCATAGCCAGTTGAAGTGTGAATGGGATTAGGGACAGCATATGCCGGCAAGGACGCCGGCCTCAATCAAGGTTATCGAACTTCCCGCGGCCATGGTCATTATAAGTTGAGAGTTGAGAGTTGTGGAAACCGCAAGTAATGTGAATATCAGTCACTTGCAATTGCAAAGCGATGAATAACAGGATGCGACCCCCGCAACCTTACCCGGTATCAGTGATACCGGGATTCGAGTGATGCGCAGGCTAGTTATCAGGATTCTGATGTTGCCAGCGCATCGTAAAAGGCAGAAGGAAGGGACAAGCAAGAAGACAGGCAACACCAATAAATCACAAATAAAACGATCCCGCTGCCTTATCGATAATAATAAATTAAAAACAATAATAACCTTTTCAAAGAGGGAGACATAGCAACTGATACCAGGTCGTCTCAACGCGTGATGACCTGGTTTATTTTCAGCTCCCGTCTTACACATCAATAACACCAATCACATCCAACCGCCGCTAATACAGCCCATAATTTCCATATGCGAAAAACAACCACGCGGAAAACCAACACCTGAATCGCCGCAGTAACCGCATATTACGGCAAAACCACGGATAGATACCCGCTCTCCTCCGTTGTTGCTTCTGTTGCGCGGATGCGTTGATCAAACCAGTGTCAATTCCACGCACGGGTTGTCTATGGTTTTATATGGCACTTGTTGCAGTTGTCCTTGATTGGCCAGGCCTTGCCGCCTTCCTTGTGACAAACGAAGCAGTATTTGTCGCCTGCCTCGTGATTCGCCATGGTGATTTTGGCCGTGCCTTTCTTCTGCTCAAATACAGCAGGATGACAACCGTCACACATTATTCCTTTGGAAGGATGAAGATTACCGTCAAACACCACCTTGCCCATGGGACTCTTGGTAAATTCCATTTTCTGACCCGGTGGTAACGCATAACCTGGAAACGCAAAACCCAGCAGCATGCCAAATACAATACCGATCCCGATTTTTTTCATAACTTAACCTCCTTGAATTAATATTCATCCAAATACTGCCAGTATTTCCCAATTTTTATATTGACCTAACGCAATCAAACATACTCTTTGGCCGCTCTTGTGCTTGCATGTGCTTCGCGGCGCTTAAACATACTGATCACGGTCAATGTACATTTTCAGTTCATCTGTAACGCTGTAGCGGCAAGCGCGGCGATTTTAATGCGGATTCTATTTAAAATTGTTACCCGCCGGCAAAGTACCAATCCATCAACCACAAGCAGTTAACAGCACCGCAATTTGCCCAACCACTTTGATAAGCGTGTCCCGGTCTGCTTGCGTGCGGTGGCTGTTTTTGGCATGTTCCTGTTGCAGTTGTTCAACCTGATCGGTAACCGCGCGTTTGGCGCGGGCTTCCGCATCCAGCACGGTATTCATCGCCTGTTCAACTGCCGGGCCCGGTTTGTTGTCAGTGATCTGCGCCATAGGCAACCTGTATCAATTCAATCCAAAGCGTTCAACAAATTCTTGGCAAGGGATCATCTTCCAGTTCCTGCAGCACGCGCTCACCGCCGATCGCGGTTTCCAGTATGACGCGTGTGGCGCCCTCATCCACCCTGCCAATAATCCGCGCCTCCTTGCCCTGGGGCAGCAATTGCCAACGCGCCAACGCCGGTTGCTCGTCCTTGGAATCAACTACCGCCACAACACGGCCTTCGCAGGCCAGATACACAGGATCATATCCCAGAATTTCACAAATAGACGCTACCGGATCGCGGATGGGAATTTGACTTTGCCTGACGCGAATGCCGAACGATGTGCACTTGTGCATTTCGTGCAGCACCGTCGCCAGTCCGCCACGCGTCGGATCGCGCATAAAACGCAGGCCGGGCAAATCGTATAATGCCTGGCACAAGGGCAGAACACTGGCGGCATCCGACCGGAGTTCACCACGCAGGCCAAATTGTTCGCGCGCCAGCAGTATCGCGGCGCCATGATCACCCACCGGACCGCTCACCAGAATACTGTCGCCGTTTCTTATATTCCGCATACTCAAGGCAAGCCCGGGCTTTCTTACACCGATGCCCGTGGTGGTAAAGTACACCCCGCTGCCCTCGCCTTTCGGCACCACCTTGGTGTCGCCGCAGGCGATCTGCACACCGGCTTCCCGTGCGGCATCGGCCATACTGGCAATAATCCGCTCCAGAACTTCGAGTTCAAATCCTTCCTCGATAATAGCGGACAAACTTAAATAGCGCGGGATGGCGCCACACACGGACAAATCATTGACGGTGCCGTGCACGGCCAGGGAACCAATATTGCCTCCCGGAAATTCCAGTGGTTTTACGGTAAAACCATCAACGCTCATCAACAATTCGCCATGCAGCTCGGGTAATGTAACCGCATCGGCGGTTGCATCCAGCACCGGATTCGCCAGCCGGACAGCAAAGACTTCTTCAATCAACTGGCGCATGTAGTGGCCGCCGTTGCCATGGGCGAGGGTGATGTGTTTCATACCACGGTTCCTTTCAATGGTTCTTTATTAATGCTGCCGGCAATAACCAATCCATAAGCGTCCACGATTTGACCGTAACATAAACCACCATCATTGACCGGCACCCGCTCCGGGAAATAACAGCGAAAGCCGTGTTGCTGAAGCAAGGCAAATGCGCGCTCCGTTAACAGGCGGTTCTGGAATACGCCGCCACTCAATCCTACGGCAAAGTCACCCTGTTCTTCGCGGATCTGCAGCGCCTGATGCAAAAGCGCCAGCGCCAGAGTTTCGTGAAAACAACGCGCACGATCGGCTATGCTGCTTTTATCATCCGTAAACATGTCCAGCAGCCATTCCCAGTCAGTCCGCCACACTCCGCTGCCGTCCTGATTCAATTCCAGTGACAAAGCTTCAGCGTTGCCTTGTTGCGCCAGCGCTTCCAGCCACATGGGCGCCTGTCCTTCAAAACTGACTTCATTGACTAATCCGGTTAATGCCGCAGCAGCGTCATACAGGCGGCCCACGGAAGATGTGGTGACGCAATTGATTTTTTTCATCCATGCCTCATGCGCCAGTTCCACACGCGCGATTGCCGGTTGCCAGTCACGTTTTGCTTCCCAGCAAAGCGCGGCGGCGCTGCGCCACGGTTCGCGTGCGGCGCGTTCACCGCCGGGCAGGTGAAATTGGCGCCAGCTGGCAACCTGTTGCCAGTGGCCACGGTTTCCAAACAACGCTTCACCCCCCCAAGTGGTCTTGTCAACACCGAAACCGGCGCCATCCCAGGTAAACACGAGCCAGGTTTTTTCTTCGGGATACTCACCGGCCAGGCAGGATGCATGCGCATGATGATGAAACACAGTTTGCAGTTCCAGCCCGGATGTTCTTGCCCATACACTGCTGCTGTAGTTCGGGTGGGCGTCACACACGACGCGTTCAGCTTTTACATGATAAAGTTCCTGGATGTCCGTAATCACTTGCGCGAAAACCTGCTGGCTGCGCGGCGAATCAAGATCGCCAATATGTGGCGACAGCACAATATGATCCTGCCAGGCCAGTGCAATGGTATTTTTCATGTGGCCCCCGACAGCCAGAGTCGGCCTGTCAATGGTAAATGGCAAGTTCATTTCCTGCGGCGCATTGCCGCGGCCAAGGCGGATCGAGCGGGGCTTTTGATTTATTATGCGGTAAACCGGATCGTCGGCGGGGCGCTGAACATGCCTGTTGTGTATTAGCGCGGCGTCCGCCACATGGGCTAATCGTGCGCCCACATCTTCGTTAGTGGTTAATACCGGTTCGCCGCTGATATTGGCCGAAGTTGCCACCAATGGTTTGCCAAACTCCTTGAGCAGCAAATAATGCAAGGGACTGTATGGCAGCATAACCCCCACTTCCTGCAAATGCGGCGCGATCAATGCTGACAGATCACCGGTTGGCCGTTGCGGGAGCAATACAATCGGATGCTGAACGCTGGTCAGTAATTCGAGTTCTTCCTTTTTAACAAACACATATTGCGACAGCTGCTGTTCAGCCAGCATCACCGCCAGGGGTTTGTGTGGCCGCGGTTTACGTTCGCGCAGCCTTTGCACTGCCTGATCATCCGTTGCATCCAGCATCAGGTGAAAACCACCGACGCCCTTCACCGCAACGATCTCACCGCGCTTGAGCGCGGCAACACACGCCTGCAAGGCCTGTTCGTTGCCAGCTATGCTTTCCCGGCCGCTTTTAAAAGTTAATTCCGGTCCACACGCCGGACAGGCGACAGGTTCCGCGTGATAACGCCGGTCCGCGCTGTCTTCATATTCGCGCCGGCACGCGGAACATAAAGGAAATTGCTCCATGGTGGTGTTGGCGCGGTCATAAGGCAAACGCCGGATCAGGGTATAGCGCGGCCCGCAATGAGCGCAATTGATAAACGGATAGCGGTAGCGCCGGTCCGCCGGATCATCCAGCTCCTTCAGGCAATCCCTGCAAACCGGCAGGTCATTAATGATGCGCACGTTATGAGGTGTATGATAATTGCTGCGGCGAATCGAAAAATCCATGTAATACTCGCAATCAGTTACACTGGATTGTGAAATAAACGGCGTAGCGTGAACTGGCGCGTGATTGATGAGTTCAGCCTGAAAGTTTTGCAGGCAGTCCGCTTTACCTTCCGCGTGAATGGCAACCTGGCCCATCCAGTTTTCGACCCAGCCATGTATGCCGTATTTGTTCGCCAAACGGTGCACGAAAGGGCGGAAACCAACACCCTGCACATGCCCGGACAATATCAACAAGCGGGCCTGGATTGCTTCCACCGGTTCATGCGTCACGCCCTCGCGCATCACACCACCATATGCTGCGACAATTTATCTTGCGCTTCATCTTGTGTTGTCGTAACGGGTTCCCGCACGCCGCTGCTCCACCAGATACGGCAGGCGCCTTCATCGGAGACCATGCAGGGCCCGATGGGAGAGCGCGGAGTGCAGGCGCTGCCATATAAACGGCACTCGTTGGGATAAAGTTTGCCGAGCACCACACGCGCGCAATCACAACCCGGCGGCATGGCGCCGACGCGGCGCCGTGCCGCGTGATCGTTTTGCAATACCGGGAAACGTTTGCGCGCGTCATGTTTTTTATACGCGCCCCGCAATGCGAAACCGGATGCGGGAATAACGCCCACGCCACGCCAGTTGGCGTCCACCACTTCCATGACTTGATCGAGGATTTTTCTGGCGGCCGGATTGCCTTCTGCTGTTACCGCCTCGGGATAGCAATTGTCGAGAAAGGCTTTGTCTTCATCCAGCTGGCGTAAAGTGGAATAAAAGCCCGCGAGCAGACTTTCCGCGGTGAATCCCGCCACGGCCGCCGGCAAATGATGTTTATCCGCGACAAAGCGCCACTCTTCCGCACCCA
Organism: Gammaproteobacteria bacterium; assembly: GCA_022627515.1. Classification (GTDB taxonomy): domain Bacteria; phylum Pseudomonadota; class Gammaproteobacteria; order SZUA-152; family SZUA-152; genus JAKEGK01. The sequence continues at coordinate 5,790 of JAKEGK010000071.1, read as the reverse complement.
TCACAGTTGATACATGACCGGGCGCAACCAAGGCGTCAAAACCCGGCGTTTCCGAATCAAGCAGCATGGCCACTGCGGGCCAGGTGAGCCGCGCGGAAAGCAAAACCGAGAGATTGTCCGGCACACCCGCGGCTAACATGGCCGCAACCGGCGCGGTCGTGGTTTCAAAACCCGTGGCAAAGAACACGACTTGCTGGTGCGCCAATTGCTGAGCGAGTTGCACCGCTTCCATGGGTGACGCAATGGGACGAATATCGGCGCCGGCAGCCCTGGCTTGTTCCAGCGATTTTACTTCTCCCCTGGGAACATTCACCGGCACCCGCAGCATGTCGCCAAATGCAACCAGAGTGACATTTTCCTGTAACGCCAGTTGAATGGCGTCATATACATCTTCTTCGGGGCAGATACATACCGGACAACCCGGACCCGGGATCAGTTCAATATTGTCCGGCAATACACTGCGCAGGCCTGCCATTGAAATCGCGCGTTCGTGACCTCCGCACACATTCATGATGCGCACTTTTTCGGGCAACGCCAAAGCGCGGATTTTCTCCAGCCATTTTTTTTGCTCGGCTTGTGTATGTGAATCAGGATTCGGCATATGTGGCGCGCTTTTGAAACTGCAATTAACCGGCTACAGGGCCGGTGAAGCCTGTGCGGAGGCATGCAGATCATGCCCCTCACGTTGAATTTTGGGACACAGTTTCTCACCCCGCGCAAGATGCTGATGATAGCTCTGCAACTCCCGTTGCAACCAGGTAAGCCAATCGTTGAAGCCCTGCCGTGTTTTTGCAGACACTTCCATGACCGGCGCCGGATTTGCCAGGTTGCGTAAATTCCGTTCCGCATTGGCGCATTTAAAATCATCCAGCACCGGGAGCAGATCCGCCTTTGTAATCAGCATGGCGTCGGCGGCGCGGAACATCACCGGATATTTTGCCGGCTTGTCATCGCCTTCGGTGACCGATAGCAAAGTCACATTTCGATGATGGCCCAGATCAAAGCTGGCGGGACACACCAGGTTTCCCACATTTTCAATAAAAAGTATATCCAGGTTTTCGAGATCCAGCTGATGCAATGCGCCATGCACCATATGCGCATCCAGGTGACACGCGCTGCCGGTGGTTATTTGAATCGCGGGCACACCTTTGGCGCGAATGCGCTGTGCGTCATTCTCCGTTTCGAGATCGCCCTCGATCACACCAATATTGAATTCATGGCCGATGGCTTCAATGGTTGTTTCCAGCAATGCAGTCTTTCCGGACCCGGGTGACGACATCAGGTTAACCGCCAGCACCTGATGCCGGTCGAAATGTTCCCGGTTGTGCCACGCCTGGCGGTCGTTCTCGCGCAGTAAATCCTGCAATACATCGATCGCCATTCTGTCACCGGGCGTTACGGACAGCCTGCCCTTGATTTCAATCAGGCGCCTGTTCCCGGGCGTGACATTACAACCGCATGTATCACACATCATTCTTCCTCTTGTTAATGTTCCGCCAGCAACTCCACCCGTTCCAGCAGCATCTCGCCGCCGCTTAATAATGTTGTTTGCCAATCGCCGCAGACGCCGCATACCAGGCGGCTGGCGCTGGCTTCGGATTCGGACCGGCAAGTATCACAACGCACCCGGATGGGCAGTTTATTGATGACAAGAATGGCTTTTGCGGCGGCGGTATTGGCGCACGCAATGGGAAACGCGGACTCCAGCAGCTCAGGTTCGACACCGGATAGCGGCCCTATCTGCAAATGGATTTTTTCCACAAACTGCGCCTGATATTCAGCGGCAATCCGGCTGACCTGCTCGATGATGCTTTGGCACACCGCCAGTTCATGCATGATACTGCTCCGCCTCTGACTGGAGGATTTTATCAAACAGTTCCCAGGCGGAACGGGCGTGCGCTTCAGAGATTTTTTGCAGGGCGTAACCAACATGAACCAGCACATAATCTCCCGGTTGAAGGTTGGCTTCCTGCAATAAAAACAGGTTAACGTCCCGCCTTACACCTTTCGCTTCGCAATGAGCTACGAAGCCATCTATTCCCTTGATTTGCATGGGTATACCCAGACACATAGCAGCGCCTTTTGCTGAATGGCATGGACTACAGTATATCGTGGCGGGAAATAAACACTAGAAAAGATTAAGGCCGGTTTGACGAAAGTCAAATAAGTTTTGACCTAAAACGACAAGGAATATGCGTAGTGGCGGCTGGCGCTTAGTCAACCAGACAAAACGCCATTCCGGAGAATGACTTTTAGCGTCGTGAGAAGAGGCAGGCCGCACTACCCGAGATTAGGTTGCTTTGCCGGGATTTATGGTATGTCCCCCACACACTTGACCATATCGCTGGCAGCGCTGGTTGGACTGGAGCAATTCCTGTCGGCATAAGTCGGAACCATGTAGGACTTGCCATCTTGCTGCAGCAACAAGCCGGAGTTGGTTATCCGCACCTGGTCGGCCTGTACATAGGATGCCAGCGCCGCGACAGTGGGTGACGCGCTGATATCCGCCTGGGCGATGACCAGGGCGCTTTTTACCGATCCGCTGATTTGCTGCTTGTCCGCGGCTTCCTGTTCAGAATTGATTTCGATATACCGCGGGATTGCAACAGCACTCAGTAGCCCGATAATTATCAGGACCAGCACCAGCTCAACCAGTGAAAAACCGGATTTCCTTTTTTGCATAAAAACCTCCGTCAAACCGCCTGCCGGGTTACTGAATCTGCCGCCGATGGCCCGTTTTTTTCGGCCTTTCCGGACGGATTTTACGTAACCACCTGTTAAGAACTATATCGGCCGTTATTCAGATTATTTTAAGGTTCCTCCAAGGAATATTACGGTGTCAGAGAACAACGATGACAATCCAGACGTGTGCCGGTTGCCGGAAAATCATGAATAAGAATTGATTGACTAAAATGGAATGCGGTAACTGCCGCTTAGTTATTATGTTGTTTTGGTTAACTGATACCGTGACCGGTAAACTCCGCGTGCTCACCATTGCGATGCATTACCGTGCATTGTTGCGTGGAGCCCGGACTGATCGGCGCCGCGGTTATCGTGTACTCCGGCAACAAACTGCCTTCCAACGCCGACGCGATATCCACGCAATCGGCAACTGCAATGCCATTACTGTTGTTGATGCTGCGCACGGTGTAATTAATCGCCGAGGCAGAACCCAATGATTCGGCCACTTCAATCACAGCGGGCCGGTGTGTTTCGGCGCGTTTCTCTACTAAACCGGGAATTGCGGTTGCTGCCAGGATCGCCAGTACTACCAGTGTCATGACAATTTCGACAATACTCAAACCTCGTTCGTGGAACTTCATGGCGTCTCCGCAATTTCCGCCATCTGAAAACGACAGATAGATTTTTCGATATTTAACAGCTTGTTTAATTGATCATTTCGAGAGATTTAAAAATGATCGTTTGGACGTGGTCCTCGCTCTTTATCGTCCAACAACGTGATTCCTTTAACAAATTTTTACATGATTGGCGCCGCGCTACCGGCTCGCTGCTTATGAGGTTCCTTGTCCATCAGTTCACCTATACATTTCAATACGCAAATTATACGGCTGATTTTGATGCCCGCTGTTTCACTACATCGCGCCGATTCAGCACGCCGCGGCGGCCCTGGTGGCGCCAGGTAAAACAACTGCAATCGCATCGCGTTTGATTGACGTAATAAAACCCGTTAATAACTGTTAATTTTCCGCCTTAAAACAATATATTAACTAACCTGAAATTTGAATTTTTCAGATTACCCACAAGCTCCCATTCCGGCCTTTCGCTCCAGACGTAAGCCCGCCTGCCGCCGTGCGCAATATTTGTTGAAAATCAACGGCCTTTTAACGCTCTTGTTCTCATGCACAACTCAAGTGCCGCCACCATATCCCGATAATGTGATAGAGGTCTCATTGCAAATAATTCTTTTGGAATTTAGTAAGTTAAACCAGGCTGATAACCACCCGGCAGGAGATAACCCCAAAAATGTCACACATCCGGCCCCAGGCAAGTTGTCCGCGCTATTTTTTTAAAAGTTTTTCAGCTTTTGGTTCTATTCGTTTCAAGCAGTTATCAGCTTGTATGCCCGGCATTCCGCCCTTCATTACTTGCGTTAGCTTTTTACAGGAAATCATGGGCAATTGGTCTTCACGCAGTACGGGACACGGCAAGCAGGCTCTACAGATTTCCGGCATCACCACATCACAGTTACACCCCCTGCTGTGATGAACATTTACGAGGAAACGCTATGCATATAACTACACGCTCTACACAGGCATCGGTTCATTCCGGTTTATTCAATCCGTTAACTTTTCGCTTTTTTAAATTCACCACCAGAGGAGATCAAGACATGGATATCACTAAATCCGGCTACGCGCTTATTGTTCTGTTGTTTTTCTTGCCAGCCGCGGTATTGGCGCAACCGAAGATCAGCGTCAGCATGACAGCGGAAAAAGAAGTCGTCGAAGTCGTCAACGGCAAACAGGTTACCAAACGCATCGCCGCAAAAGGCGCCGATCCCGGCGAGAAATTGATTTTTACGCTGCAATACAAAAATGAAGGCAACGAAAAAGCGACCAACGTAAAAGTTGACAACCCCATACCGGAAAACACTGTTTACGTTGTTGGCAGCGGTATTGGCAAAAACAGCAACATGCTGTTCTCAATCGATGGCGGCAAAACTTATAAACAACCCAGCCTGCTCACTTACGAAGAAACATTGCCTGACGGCAAGAAAATCAGGAAGCAGGCTTCGCCGGAACAGTATACCCATGTGCGCTGGGTCATCAGTGAAGTGCCGCCCGGCAATGAAGGCACTGTCGGTTTTCAGGTCAGGATGAAGTAGTGGTCCGGCTTCCGGAATTTTTCAACAAAGCCCCGAATGGGGCTTTATGTGTTTTTAAGGAACGGAAAAAGATTCCCTGTTTTTAACAGCTTGAGGTTAGCGCCATGAAATTCACCAGCAAAGAATTCACGAAATTAAGTATGGACCTCCCGATACTCTTCGCCAGGGCGGGTCCAGACCCGCCAGATAAAGCACGCGTGCGGGCCCAATGCCGATTGGCCCAAGGGCCCCCGCCATAACGAATTCCATGAACAACGTTCAATTAACAACGAAAGTAAACATTTGAAAGTAACAAACAACTTAACTGAGGTTAAACATCATGAAGACATACACAAACCGGCCTCCGGGCTTTTTCAAACTCGCAGCGGCAGCCATCATTGGCTTTATTGCCAGCACGGTGTTCGTGCAAGGCACTGCCTTTGCGACCACTGCAGCAAACACAGTAATCACCAATCAGGCAACCGTGAACTATGATGACTCCAACGGCAATGCCCAGGTAGCCATCAATGCGTCGGTTGATGTCACGGTGAATCTTGTTGAAGCGGCGCCCTTACTGAGCGCACCAACGGATCAAACGACATTTTCCGGTACGGCCATTGACTATACGTATACCATCACGACCAATGCGAATGGCCCGGATGTTTATAACTTATCTGCAACCGACAACTTTCCACGAGCTGGCATTACTGCTAATACTCTGGAAATTCGTGATACAGCTGGCGGTGGCGGATCTGTTATCGCGTCCGTCACACTAGCAGCAACGTCAGTAGCCACTGCCGCTGGCCCCATCGCTGATGGAGCGTCATTGCAAATTGACGTCCCCAATGATGGAACGGCTGGTGGTGGACTCAACGGCTTCACTGGCGGTGAAACCGTTATCATCAACGGCTGGGCATTCAGTGTTGTCAGTGTGGATAACGACAATGTCACAGGCACTTCGCAGATGA
>JAKEGK010000070.1 GCA_022627515.1 Gammaproteobacteria bacterium | reverse complement strand
GCAAATGGGTAAAAATCCCGTTGCGGCGCACATCTGGAAACTGGGCATACACGGTAATGAATTGGCCGCTTATTTGGTAAATTCAAGCCATTGGGTCGGAATATATATTAATCCTGATGTTAACCATCCCACTGATGCTGACAATGAGCATACGTTCTCGAATGCAGTTGCCCTAAAGCGATGCAAGTACTATGATATTCCTCTCTCTTATTGAGTAATCAACTACAATCCTACGCCAAAATCGCACCACGCTTTTAAAAAATTGAATCCCAACCGCGATGCAACGAAGCTCAACACGGTTGACTTTAGCACAATAAAGAAAGTTAAATTTGGATTTGGAGTTTCCCGAGGTGGCCAACACACCTGGCTGTATTCCAGAGGCTATGTTTATGAAGTACATTGGGACAAAATTGGCGCAGATCTCTATGAAAAAAGTCCGCTAGAGTTTTTTCCTTGGCTTTCTGGAACAATAGTTATACCACCTGATGCTTCGCATGTAATTAAACTATCCGAATTGTCATGCCAAGCCAAGTGACCGTATTTCGATTCGCAAGGTAATTGCTATGAAATTAATATTGATCCTATTACTTTTTTTATCAGGCTGCGCACATGCAGAGACCCAAAACACCTTAGTTCTTGACTATGAAGAATTTGGCCCTCCTGCCGCCGCATATAAATTAATAGGTAACGATTGGTGGCAATGGCTTCCTCACGGCGATTCCAGGCCAAAAAAATATGACATTAAAGTTGTAGTATTTAAAGATATTGATCTGGACAAAGTACAACGGCAATTTCCAATTATTGAACAAAATAATCAGGACTATCGCTATTTAAAATACAATGATGCCCTCGAATACCTAGACAGAAACATTGAAGAAGATTTGTTACCAGAAGTAACTACTAAATTGAAAACAACAAAGCAAAAACTTGTACAGTATTTTGAAAAACACTAAGTCAACCGAAGTTCATATCAGGCAGCCTCTTTTTACATGGCGAGCATATTGTGAAGTACTTACTTTTACTCAGCGCTGTGCTTATCCACGTTCCCGGCATTTGCCCTGCGGATACCTCTGACCTTCTGGCCCAGTTAATCGACGCCGCTAAAGACCGCACCAGGCACCGCATCACCTACGACGGTTCTTATTTTACCATTCCCTATCCCAACGGTGACATTCCGAAACACCTGGGCGTATGCACTGACGTGTTGATACGATCCTATCGCCAACTCGGCATCGATCTACAGCGACTGGTTCATGAAGACATGTCCGCCCATTTTGAGCTATACCCTTCTAAACGGATTTGGGGCCTGACCCGGCCCGATAAGAATATCGACCACCGCCGGGTGCCCAATCTACAGGTATTCTTTCAGCGGCACGGCACATCCCTGCCGGTTTCCGGCAATCCCGCGGACTATAAGCCGGGCGACATCGTCACCTGGATGTTACCGGGTAATTTGCCGCACATCGGTATCGTTGTCGATGAACAATCCGCAGATGGCGCACGGCCGTTAATCGTCCACAACATTGGCGAAGGTCCCAAAAAAGAGGATATGTTGTTTAACTATAAAATTACCGGGCATTACCGGTTTACCGGCCGTTAATTTCTATATTGAAAGGTTGAATCGGATCATGCTGGTTTAAATTCAATTACTTCTCCGGTTTTATTTTTGTTTCCGGATTGTTCCCTTGATTTTATTTTTTTCAAATACATTGGCGATACGTTCCAATGTTCACCATTTTCCGTAATAATTGAAACCGTCTTTTTGTTATACTTGGTTATTATTCCAAATATTTCCGGTCTTCCTTCCGACTGGAATGAAACGCGTTCGCCAATATTAAATTCCAGCATTAGAGAATGATTGCGTATTTGATTTAAAAATCGCAATCGGGCAACTATTTTATTGTTCAATTCTACTAATTCTTTTTCACTGAACTTTTCGATACCAATATCCATGGCCGGGTATCCGTGTTTCAATGGGAAAGCGTGTTGTTTTGTTAAGTGACACCCCGCCTTACACTTTTCGTAACTGGGGATATAACAAATGTGCAACATATTATCGCGGCACTTTGCGCAGTTCTATTAATAGCATTATTGTATGTGGTTTTTAGCTCTGGTTTAAACATAATTCTCTTATAACTATCCCGGTTGCTCTCCTGCTCATTTCCAGCGGCATGAAAGGATACTGCGGCCATTGCGTTATCACTTGTTCAGGCAGCGCCGGAATATGCACAAAACCGCATTTCATTGCGGAGTTATTTTCCGCCGCATGATGCAATCCGTGATACAGGATCTGATTGCACAGGCTGTTGCCGCCGTTATTCGAAATCGCCGCCGGAATGCCCGCCTCTTTAATATTTTCGATTATTCCTTTCATGTTGGGTAACGTCGCCATATAGGCCGCGTGTCCTTTTTCTTCGACAGGTCCGCCCGGCGGAGCCTCACCGATTTTTAAAGGCGCACCGGTGAACCGGTAGTTTGTCGCAACGCTTTCCAAAGTAATGTTGTTACGGCCGGGAGCTTGTCCGGTGAACACACAGAATTGAGGCGCAATAATTTTTAACAATCCTGTGAGTTCTTCTTTGATTGTGTCCGTGCTGTCTCCAACAATTCTGAACTCAATATTTTTGGAATAATCGTAAATACTACCCGGTAATTCATTCATCAATGACGAGACCAGAATTTCAGATGCATTCGATGATCCTTCCCGGGATTTGAAACCCGTAACAAGAATTTTCACTAACGGTTATTCCTTCGCGTGGACACGCAGCATTTTTAGCTCGCGCAATACTGCCGCCTTTAACCGGCCCCAATATGACAAACAAAGCGATTTTTCGTCATTGGTCAGGTGCGAAACCTGTAAATGTACTTAGTCAGGTTTTTTATTCTGCCATTAGACACTTCCACGCCTTCTTTAACCAGCAATTGGGCTTTTTTAACCGCGCCTAACGCGTATTCACCGATAGCCCCATCTTTTCTTACAACTCTATGACAGGGTATAACAAACAAGTTTTTATTTTTTGCCATTGCACTGCCAACTGCGCGCCACGCCCTTGTGTCTAACGCTCTTGCAATTTCACTGTATGTCGTTACTTTACCTTCCGGCACAAGTTTTAGTAACTCATAACACCTTTTTTCAAAAGCGCCGCGCTTTTCCATTTTGTTCCCTCCTGTATTGACAGCAGACCACACCATGTTACCAGTGAAATATAGTATATCATTCATGGAACCTGTAACCAGCCTGTGTTGTGCCCCTGCATATATTCCTGAAAACCTTGAATCCGTTATTGTTTTCTAACCGCGTCTGCTGGATTTCGCCGGCATCATATATAAATTGATCAAAGGTTG
>JAKEGK010000069.1 GCA_022627515.1 Gammaproteobacteria bacterium | reverse complement strand
GTCATTACCGGCGGCCGCTATCACGATAACGCCGGCATTGCGGGCCTGCTGATATGCGGCGGGCGCGGTAGTGGTATTGGTGGGACCACCCAGGCTCAGATTGATAATATCGGCCCGTTGCGCCGGCACGGTGCCGGAATCATTCGCCAGTCCGGAAACGAACCGCACGCATTGCTCGATATCGTAACGCAAACCGCCGTTAATACCGACGGCGCGGCAGGGCATGATTTTAACACCCCACGCAATACCCGCGACGCCTGCGCCATTGTTGCTGGCTGCGGCGATGGTGCCGGAAACATGCGTACCATGAAAACTGCTGGCGCCATTGCCGCCATCGCCGGGATCATTGGGATTGGGATCAATACCGGATTCGCCATCACCGGAATTCGCATTGTCCGCAATAAAATCGTAGCCTGAAACCAGCTGACCTTGCAGATCGGGATGATTGAGCAGCACACCGGTATCAATGACGGCGACAATGACATTGCTGCTGCCGGTGGTCATGTCCCAGGCTTGTGGCAGATTAATAGACGGATAGTGCCACTGCGAAGTGTAGTTTGTGTCATTGGGAACCAGAGCCGGGTAATAGCGATAGTTTAATCCCGCGTCGGTTACATCCGCCCGCTTGGCAATGGCTTTCGCCGCCAGCAATGTATCGAGTTTGGCCTGCAATCCGGCAGGCACGATGAAATTGGCGCGTATATTTTCCAGCCCCAGGCTTGCCAAAGCCGCAATCCGCTGGGAGGCGTTGCCCAAACCCAGTAACATATTACGCCCGGGCGCCCCGGCTTTCGCCTGCAGTCCGACCGATGCCGCGCGGCTGCTGAGCGACTGCGGCGTCAAATTGGAACCGGCGTTTTCCTTGAACTGTACAATCACATCACCTGCCGCAAAATCATCACTCACGCGCCAGCCGTTACTGGCAACCGCAAGGCTACTCATCCCCACGGATAACACATAGTTCGACGCGCCGGAAACTACCTTAACGTTAATGACATAGTTGCCCGCCGCCGATACCGTCAATGTTTCCGCCGTGGCGGTGGGGCTTGTTGATCCATCCACAAGTTGGCCGGATTGGTTCAGCAGAAATAAATCCAGATCGTTGGCCGAACCGGCGACATCGCCGATATACAAGGTGATTACCTGGTTGGCGGTGAAACTTATCGCGAAGTAATCATCGGTATCACCTGATGTGCGGCTGCGGCCAACCGCGCCCTGGCCGGGTAAATTCACATAGCCACCCAGCACAACGGGATTAAACAGCGGTTGCGCGGTTTGCACCGAATTGTTGGCCGTGTACGGCGCGCTGGTATCGTTAACATCACTGTCGACTTGCGTACCGCTCTGGGCGGTAATCGTCCCGCTCAAAGTAGTAAATGGGTAAACCGTTACCTGCTGGGTATCGGCAGCGCTGTTTCCTGAATTGTCGGTTACGGTTAATTCAAAGGTTAACGCAGTGCCGGAATTCACAACCGGCGCCGTAAAACTGGCATTCGCGGTTGTGGCGTTACTCAATGTAACCGCAGGACCGCCGGTTTGCGCCCAGCGGAAACCCGTCACTGTGCCGTCAGTATCGCTGCCGCTTCCGGTAAGCCGCACAAAATCCTGTACATTCACCGACTGGTCTTCACCTGCATTCGCCGCCGGCGGCTGATTACCAGCCGCGGGATTAATGGTAACCACCACATCGTCAAATCCGGTCGCGCCCAGATTATCGGTGACGGTCAAGCGCAGTGTCGCGGTGCTTTGGGATTGCACCGGCGGCGCGGTGAACTGCACGGCCGGATTAATGACGCTGTTGAGCGACAACGCCACACCACTGACCTGGGACCATAGATAGCCGGTAATGCTGCCATCCGGATCATCACCGCTACCATTGATTGAAACGGTATTTCCGGCGGTGACTGTCACATCAGCTCCCGCGTTTGCGGTGGGAGGAAGGTTCGACGCAACCGGATTAATGGTTATCACAACATCATCGGAGCCGGCTGCGCCGAGGTTATCTGTGACCGTCAAGCGTAACGTTGCTGTCGCTTGTTGTTGCACCGCGGGCGCGGTGAATTGCAAAGTGGCGTTCGTGGTATTGTTCAGCGCAATGGCCTGACCGCTTACCTGACTCCAGGTATAACTTGCGATCGCGCCGTCAGGATCATTCCCGCTGCCGGCCAGCGTAACTTGTTGCCCGGCATTTACTGTAACGTTAGGTCCGGCATTAGCCGTTGGCGCCACATTAGCGGCGGCCGGATTGACGGTCACGACAATGTCATCAAATGCGGTGGCGCCCAGATTGTCTGTCACTGTGAGCCGCAGCGTGATATTGCTTGTGGCGGCGACGGCTGGCGCGGCGAATGTTACCGTCGCAGTATTCGCGTTGTTTAACGCCACATTAACACCACTGCGCTGCGTCCATTGATAACCGGCGATACTGCCATCGCTGTCGCTGGCGCTCCCGGTTATGGACACCGTGGCGCCGGCCGTAACGGCGCGGTCGGGTCCCGTATTGACAGTGGGCGCAAGATTGGTATTCCCCGAAGCGGGCGTTACCGTGACGGCAACCTCGTCAAATCCAATGGCCGCCGCATTATCCACAGCCGTTAATCGCAAAATATACGTGGTGGCGGATCCCACATTGGGGGCAGTAAAACTGACGGAGAGCGTGGAGGGATTGTTAAGTGTCAGTGAGGGCGAACCCGACATCTGCGTCCAGATTTGGGTGATGATCCCGCCGTCATCGGTAACAGTCCCCGTGATGGTAACGTTGCTGCCAGCAACGGCACTGATATCAGGCCCTGCATTGACGGCAGGGGCGGCGTTACCGCCCGTTGCAGGATTAATAGTGACGTATATATCATCCGCTGCAGTGGCGCCCTGATCATCCACCACGGTCAAGCGCAAGCGCAGCTGAGTGGACTGGGCCACCGTGGGCGCGATGAAATCCACGCTTGCGGTATCGGAATTATTGAGCGTAACAGCAGGTCCCGATATCCTGGTCCAGCTGTAATGGGTAATTTGCCCGTCCTGATCGCTCGCATTGCCGGTAATCGTAACCTGGTTGCCAGACAGCACGGCAAAATCGGCGCCTGCGTTCACCACGGGTGGATTATTTGACACGGGCTCGACAGTAATAACAACCGGATCGGTATCCGCCGCACCGTTGTCGTCAGTCACCGTCAATTGCAGGGTAATATCCGTAACAGCCGTTACCTGCGGCGCGCTAAACGTTGCAACCGGCGTATTGGCATTGGCAAGCGCGATAGCCGGCCCATTCGTCTGGCTCCAGGAATAAGTCAGCGGGTCACCGTCGGCGTCGGTACCCAACCCGCTCAATGTCACCAGCGCGCCGGCGCTGACTGTCTGATCCGCGCCTGCGTTGGCTACAGGAGGATTGTTAGCAACCGGCGCGTTGATCGAAACACTCACTTCATCGCTGCCAGTAGCCCCGGCGTCATCTACCACCGTCAAGCGCAGGGTAATGATCGACTGTTGCTGTAGAACAGGAACAGCGAAACTGACCGTGGCTGTATCCGCGCCGCTCAAGGTGACCGAAGGCCCGGCTATTTGGGTCCAGAGATAAGCCATTATGTTTCCATCATCATCAAAACCGGACCCTGTGATTGTTACCGGATCCGGCGCGCCGGATTCCACGCTTAGATCCGGGCCGGCATCGGCGGCAGGCGGCACGTTGGAGGTGTCAACATTGATCACCACGGTATCCTTGCCTGTCGCGCCGTTGTCATCGGTGACTGTTAATTCAAAGCTCAGGCTGCCCGCGGTATCCGGCGCCGTAAAACTGGTATTGGCGCTGTTGCGATTGAATTGCACCGTCTGTTCACCGATCTGGGTCCACAGGTAACTGACGATATTGCCATCCGGATCGGAACCGCTGCCGGGCAGGTTGACGGTATCGCCGGCGCGGACAAACTGATCAGCGCCGGCATTGGCAACGGGTGGCAGGTTGGCGGTAATCACGACCTGATCGCTGCCGGTGGCGCCTTGATTATCAGTGACGGTCAATTGCATCGTCACTGCCGTTTCCCCCTGCATGTCCGCAGGCATGGCAAACGTGACAACTTCGGTAGCCGCTCCCGTTAATATGACCGGCGGGCCGGCAAGCTGCGTCCATTGATAGCCGGTAACGCTGCCGTCCGCGTCATTGCCACTGCCAGCCAGGGTAACGCTTGCGCCCGGATTGGCAATTTGATCCGCGCCACAATCCGCTGTTGGAGGAATATTGCCAAGACCGGGTGCGATGGTGACAACAACTTCATCAGCCGCGGAGGCTCCCAGATCATCTGTGACGGTAAACCGTAATGTGATATTCGAGGACACCGCAACATTGGGGGCGACAAAACTGACAGTGGATGCCGCCGCGTTTTGCAGCGTAACCGCCGGCGCGCCGGCGGCCTGTTCCCAAAGATATGCTGTAATATTCCCGTCACGGTCGCTGGCGGTGCCGTTTAGTGTTATAAGCTGACCGGATACCGCTGTCCTGTCGCCACCGGCGTTTGCAGTGGGCGGTATATTACCCATAACCTCCACCAACACGTCGATTTGCCGGGTTGCGCCTGCGCTATCGATTGCCTTGACGATAAACCAGATCTTGCCGGGAAGCGGCGGCGCGGTGAAGCTGATCGTGGCGCTGCTTAGTTCAGCCGCAGTCAAGTCCAGTATTGGACCATTTATTTGCAGCCACTGGATTTGCGGCACGCCATCCTCTGCATCAGTAGCTGCCGCGGTCAGTTCAACTGTTTCGCCAGGCCGGACAACAATATCGGAAATTTCCTGCAGCGACGGCGCCGTATTGCCGCCGGGAGTGGATTGAGTATTCGGAGGGATGGTAATGATAATATCATCGTAGGCGGTATTACCCTGTCCGTCCGCCACTGTCAGGCGCAACGCGATCTTTCTTGATTCCAGGGGAGTAGAAGAAGAAAAATCAGGGGGTACAAACTTAACCTTGAACGTATCGGCATTAATCAAATTGACTCTGGCGCCACTGCCGATTTGGGTCCATTGAAAACTTGTTGCCGTGGTCCGGCCAGCGCTGATTGTTACTTCTTCATGTCTTTCCAGAACCAGATCAGGGCCAAGATTGACGGTTATTGCGGGAGCCAGATCATCATCGGGCAACTGGTTATTGCCACCGCCATTGGGATTGCCGGGAGGATTTTCTTCGGATGCAGCGCCACAAGACACCAGTACCACAGCGATACCGGCAGCCAATAGAAGGCGCGATAGCAAATAAAAGAACTGAGGAACCGTTTTTTTCATTTCGCCCATGCCCCCGATACCACAATCCATTGCCAGCCTGTATTAACAGGTTTTATTTTATCCGGCGCTTTTCCGCCAATTGCCGGTTGCTTGTGCAAACCGCCTGTTATGCTCTAATTATGTTGCCGTTATAATGGGCGGTAGCCGGTTTACTATCCACAACGCAGCTGTTACATCTCTTGAGTGCATTGTGTTTGATACGAGACCATTCCTCCCATTAACATTATGTTTTTTTGAATAAATTTTTATACTAACTGGCGGGAAAAAAATGAATTTGCGGGAATTTATGATGACCCCGGTTACTACAGCAAACCGCCCAAAGGCCAAGCATATCCACATAAAAGATTGTTGCCAAGTCAGATTTGCCTGAATTCAGAGCAATTTCTAAAAAACTCCGATGGTCACTGATAGTTATTGCAATACAGGATATTTTAAATTAATAAAGACAATAATAGTGATAAGTCTGCATTGATATTGCTACAATAACTGTAAATCCGGCTTCCGGGTAATTCATCATTCTTTATCGACTCATCTTTAATGTATTCGTTGTCAGGTACTTGTTATTGCCATAGAGTGAAATTCTGCCTAAGCCACTTCGTCTGATGCCGCAATCAATCAAACAATTACTTTAATCGTTACCTTAACCATTACTTTAATCATTAACGCAAAAGGACTAAAAAGTGAACAACACATTACGTATCACAATACTCGCGGGCTGTATGATTTGCCTGACCTCCCTTGGCATCCACTCGGCAACCGCAGCGGAATTAAAAACCAATAAAGAAAAATACAGTTACGCCATTGGCTATCAGATTGGCAACAATTTAAAAAGAGAAGGCGCTGATGTGGACATTGACGCGATTGCGCAAGGCATCAAGGATGTACTCTCAGACGCCAAACTGAGCGTATCCATGGAAGACATGCAGGCAGCCGTGCTGGAAATACAAAAACAGCAACAAACTGAAAGAGAAGCTCGCGGCGAAAAAGCTAAGAAGGAAGGCGATGATTTTCTGGCCAAGAACAAAAAAGCTAAAGGAGTGGTGGAGTTACCCAGCGGTGTGCAATATATCGTAGTACAGGAAGGAAAGGGTGACAAACCCAAACCAACGGACACAATCACTGCGCATTACAAAGGTACCCTGATCAGTGGCAAGGAATTCGACAGCTCGTACAAACGCGGCCAGCCGGCAACTTTTGCGGTAAATCAGGTCATTCCCGGATGGCAGGAAATTCTTCCCTTGATGCCCACGGGTTCGAAGTGGAAAGTCTTTATTCCCGCAGAGAAAGCCTATGGCGCCAGAGGCGCGGGCGCGGACATCGGCCCGAACGAAACATTAATCTTTGAAGTGGAGCTTCTGGAAATCAAGAAATAAGGTTTCAAAATTCACTTTGTTACATTATTTAGCCAGGTGCACAGCACGGGATTGTTCATTAACATAAATTAAAGTAACAAAGTAGAGCTAATCAATCCTGTTTCTGAATACTCAAGTTCGTACGAAAAAAGCGCCTGATTGCCCAGTCCTTCAGGCGTTTTGTTTTCGCTTAGGTTAATTGCAAAGGATTTAGATAAGGCGTTTTTCTCTTAAGGATCTATGAAGTTCATTAAAAACCAATGATTATGAACTCATCCTCCGGCGATATCCGCGTACAGGCAAAGATCAACCCGGTCTATCGTGTACTCTTGTTGCCGGCAACAGGCGTCTCCATGCCATTACTTAAAATAAACACATAATCACCTTGCCAGTAATCCGCGCTGACGTTCAATAGCGTTTGATACTGAAAATCATTGTCTATGCCGTCAACTATGGTTTGGATATTGAGCTGGCGGGCAATGCGAATCAGCCCTTCAACCACGCACAGCCATTCAATGCGCTCATCAAGCCGCGAAACGATCTCGCCATCCAGCCGGATCATGTCCACCATGCCCGGTGAAAACTTTCCCAGGTAAGCCAGGCCGCAACAGAATCTGTCGATAATGACTTTGAAACCTTCCTGCTTGAACGCGCGGATCTGGTGCTGCGCGAATTCAATATCCTGAAGAATCTGGCTTTCCTTTATTACCAATCCGATTCTTTCGGGCGCCACTCCCGCGGCTGTAACTATTTTTTTATATCGACTCGGAGTTTGCTGATCGTTGAGCCGGGAATCGCCGAGCGCAAGCAACACCGGCTTGTTGCCAAATTCAATATCATGTTCCCAGTGAGTCAGTTTCTGACAAATCATGGAAAGCTGGATATCACCGAATAGTTTCGATAACTCCATTGTTTCGATATACTCATTAATCGTATCGGGATCCATGTCACGCAATTGGCCGGAATGCCAGGCGACATCGGCCTGCACATATGACAGCTCATTGCCCCGGATACTGTTCACCGGTAAATAGTGAATATCGTATTCCTGTTGCTCAATGGCTTCACGAATGGAATTTTCCAGGCTGATCCGCCGGCAAACGCTCTGGTCCAGATCATCATCGTAAAAAACATAATTCCTGCCCGTGATATTTTTGGCGCGGCACATCGCGATGAATGCGTTTTCACTGAAGGATTTATGCGTCTTTTCCTTATTGGGGAAAACTTCAATCCCGATAACGGCGTTAACAACATACTGGGCATCCTTCACAAGGAACGGATCAAGCAGTTGATGGTTGATGTTCTCTACCACCTTAACGACATTACGGAAGTTCTGGATATCAGGCAACAGAATGCTGAAAACATTGCTTTCCACGCGCGCCACGGTATCAGTACGGCGGACACAGCATTTGATCCTCTTGGCAAAATCAAGCAATACCGCGTTGGTTGTTATCTTGCTGTTAATGCCGACAAATTCCTGATACGGATCAAGCTCAACCATTAACAGGGCAAATGATTTGTCGTAACGCGCACTGACCATGAGTTGCTGCTCGATGTGCTCATCCAGCGCAATCTGGTTCAATAACCCTGTCACCGGGTCGTGTGTAGCCTTGAAATGCTCGCGTTGCAGTAACGAAATTTTGTGTGCCGGAACCAGCCGTTTTGCTATAGCCACCATGACAGTAAAGCCTTTTTTTATTGGTTGACGTTAGTTAAGTTATGCAACAAATCATTTACTATGCATCGCCTGATTTTCACCCGGTGCGATAGCCGCATACCGTTGTCAAATCAATGCGCATGCCACAACATAACTTGCTGTTAATAGCTTTGAGAGTCTTACTGTCGTTGAAATCCTGACATCCAATATCTAAAGTCAGGAATTTTATTTTTTTTATGTTTAGTTATTTTGGGTATTAAATTTTGTACTGATGAGAATGCGTACGAGTCTTAGTAATATGACCCCATATCAAGAATCGCACATGCTTCATCAGCGTTATTGATTCAGATGGCTTAACAATCTGGACAACTGCGAGCCATGAACTCAAATCCGCTGTCTACCCGGTATAACTAATAAAT
Organism: Gammaproteobacteria bacterium; assembly: GCA_022627515.1. GTDB lineage: Bacteria > Pseudomonadota > Gammaproteobacteria > SZUA-152 > SZUA-152 > JAKEGK01. The sequence continues at coordinate 41,826 of JAKEGK010000069.1, read as the reverse complement.
TACATTAAGAATAGACGCTATCTTGGAAAATGAAAGTGTGGATAAAAAATTTTTTTAGACACATCAAATGGCCAAAACCAGATCGCTTGATAGACAACTGATGAAAATCTGTGTGGATAATCTGTGAATGATTCCAACACCCGGCGACCTTTGAAAAACACACTGCAAACCATTAAATTCGTTAATGTCGCCGCACTGATCATAGAGCAGGCTAATGGCGGATAACTGTTTTCCTTAACAGGGGGGTGACGAAGTTTCCCGAACGGCTGGATTGAAGTCGCGGTCTTTACTTAGCCGGTCAGCGTTTGCAGTTGTATTTCACGAAGCTGTTTTGCCGCCGCCTCCGGACTCACCGTGTTGACATGTAAACCCGAACCCAGTTCAAAACCGCTGGGTATGCTGGTGCGCGGACATATTTCCAGATGCCAGTGATAACTGTGCCGGTAATTCTGCTCGGAAAAATTGTGCGGCAGGGTATGCAAAAAATAATTATATTGAGCGCCGCCCAATACGGCGTCCAGACGCGCCATGGTGTTTCGAAATACCCCGGCGAAGTCCAGGAGCATTTCTTGCGGCACATCGATAAAGTCCGCCTGATGATTGAGCGGCAGAATATGTATTTCCCACTCAAACCGGCTGGCAAAAGGTTTGATGGCAATAAAGTGCTCGCTTTTTTCAACAACATAAGTATCAACATGCAATTGCCGCTGTGATTCCCCCGTCTCCCGGTCATAGACCGTTGCCGTAAAGGACAACGCGTCATTAATCAGCGCGCAATACACGCAGTGGTGATGCTGCCGGTGATAGGCGGCGCTGAAATGAACCTCCGCCTGCACATTTTCCGGAATTACCGGCAATGCGATCATCTGACTATGGGTGTGGGGAATACTCGCGCCAGCGGCAGGACCGAAGTTTTTGAATACCAGCACGTAACGCAATCGCGGATCACTTCGATAAAGCTCCGTCATGCGTGTTTGATAAGCGGAAAACAGGCGCCCCAGGTGCTGTTCCGTCATTTCGTGGATAGCGATACCGTGATTATGATGATCAATAATAACTTCGTGCCGGCCGTAGCCATCGATGGCCTGACGCAGCCCCTCGTTGAATGTTGTGCCCTGCGCTGCGGAACTTAACACCGGATAAAGATTCTCGACGATGCGGATTGTCCAGTGATCCTGCTCCCGATATTCGGCGATCGCCTGTGGTGTCATGCTTTCATTGCCGGCGCAGAAAGGGCATTCCTTGACCTGTGACCGCGTGTCACGCGGCGCGGGCTGTTCCTTTTTGCGCGGCCGCAGATTGCGCACCGTGGACACGAGTACCGATTCGGTGGGAACAACGGGATCTAGCCGTATTTCGCGGACTTCACGTTCGTCTGTTGCCATGCCACACCTTCCTTCATAAATTTTTTTCAGCCCGCCCCTGTAGACTAACAAGGCGCCGCGCAATTTCAATTAAATTGTTTTAATCATTCTATAGAGGAAAATTCCTGCCTCTGAACACCGCGCAATTGAAAATTACTCCGGCCAGGTAACAATATAGTCCTGCACGTCATCTTCATTGATTTGCGCTTGCTGATAAACACGGCCGCGGACGGAGATCCCCGCCAGATCAACCGAATGCGGATTGCCGCTGATCAACGGATGCCATGGCGGTAAAGGTTTACCTTCCCCTAACAGCCGGTATGCGCAGGTCGAGGGCATCCAATGCAGCCGGTCCAGCACTTGCGGAGTCACAATGACACATTCGGGCATCAGTTGCGCGCGGTTTTGGTAGTTCGTGCAACGGCAGGTTTCAAGATCAAGCAGTTTACACGCCACGCTGGTGTAATGAATATCTCCGTTTTCCTCATCCTCCAGTTTGACCAGGCAACAACGGCCGCAGCCGTCACAAAGCGCTTCCCATTCCTCCCGGTTAAGTTCACTGAGAGATTTGGTTTCCCAAAAGGATTTTTTCATGGAACAGTAAAACCTGATTAACCAATGATTGATGAATGCGCCTTGTGTTGCTGGGTTCCGCGCAGGCGCCGCCAGCGGTGAAACCAGTTGAGCCACCCTAACACGCGTTCCGGTTTATGGGATTTTTTCCAGTTACCGGCCGCATATTTGTTGGCTTCGGTAAAAGTGGGATAAATATGAATGGTGCCCAGGATTTTTTCCAGACCTAAACCGTGAGTCATGGCGGTGACAAACTCCCCGATTAACTCCCCGGCATGGTGACCGATTATGGTTGCCCCGAGAATTTTGTCTTTTCCCGGCACAGTCAGTACTTTGACCAGGCCATGACCCTCTTCATCGGCAATCGCGCGGTCGAGATCTTCAATTCCATAGCGGGTCACTTCATACGGTATTCCTTTTGCGCTGGCTTCGATTTCATTTAAACCCACACGGGCGACCTCGGGATCGGTATAAATCGCCCAGGGGACTACCGAATAGTTTACGCGGAATTTTTTAAATGGCTTGAACAACGCATTCACCGCCGCATACCATGCCTGATGTGAAGCCATGTGGGTAAACTGATAAGGCCCTGCCACGTCGCCACATGCGTAGATATTGGGATAGTTGGTTCTCAGGAACTCATCGGTCTCAATGTTGCCCTGCACCGAAGTATGGATGTTAAGCGCTTCCATGCCAAATCCTTCCACATTGGGTTTGCGGCCCAGGGCAATCAGAATCTCGTCAAATGGAATCGGGAATGATTTACCCTGATAGTCACAAACAAGGTATTTTTTCTGCCCGTCAACCACCACACGTTTGGCGCTGAAATTGGTTAATACACGAATGCCGTCTCTTTTGAAGCTTTCCATCACATGCAGGGACACCTCCTTGTCCTCGCGGTTAAGCAGCCGGGCATTGCGTTCCACGATTGTTACCTCGGTGCCGAGGCGTTGAAAACATTGCGCCAATTCGCAGCCGACCGGGCCGCCACCCAGCACAATCATTTTTTGCGGCTGGGTGCGCAGGTTCCAGACGGTGTCTGAAGTCAGGTAATCCACCATCTCCAGGCCGTCGATCTCCGGCACAAAAGGGCTGGCGCCGGTGGCGATCACGATATTCTCGGTTATCAGGGAGCGCCCGTTCACGCGCACTTCGTAGGGAGTAATAATCCTCGCTTCCCCCTTAATACATTCCACGCCCAGCCGGGTGTATCGTTCCGCCGAATCATGGGGCTCTATCTTTTTAATAACACGTTGCACTCGTTCCATGATTTGCGCAAAGTCATACTCGATCACCCCCTTTTTAAAGCCAAACTCTTTGGCGCGCCTTACGTAATTTAAAATCCTCGCAGAACGGATTAACGCCTTGCTGGGAACGCAGCCGGTATTCAGGCAGTCACCGCCCATCTTGTGCTTTTCGATCAAAGCCACTTTCGCCTTAAGGGCCGACGCGATATACGCCGTCACCAGGCCAGCGGAGCCGGCGCCTATGACAACCATGTTGTAATCAAAGCGGCGCGGTTTCAGGAAATGCCGCGCATACTTGCGGATCTTTAATAACTCGACGCCCTTTTTTGCCAGCAAGGGAAAAATTCCCAGCAAGACGAAAGCTGTTACAAGTCCCGGCGATAAAATTCCCCGCAACGAATCGATGGCGGCTATTTGTGAACCGGCGTTCACATAAACAATCGTGCCGGGAAGCATGCCGATCTGGCTGACCAGAAAAAACTGCAGGGTCTTAATGGGCGTAACACCCATCAGAAGATTAATGATAAAAAACGGGAACAGCGGAATCAGGCGCAAGGTAAACAGATAAAATGCGCCGTCTTTGCGTATTCCATCGTTGATGGAAATCAGTTTGTCCTGAAACCTGTTCTGAATAAAATTGCGCAACAAAAAACGCGAGAACAGAAACGCGAGAGTCGCGCCAATGGTGCTGGCGAACGATACGATCAGAGTACCCATGGCAATACCAAAAATGGCGCCGGCCGCAAGCGTCATGATCGCCGCGCCCGGCAACGATAGCGCGGTCACGGTTACATAGATGGCAAAGTAGACGCCAATGGTGAGCAGCTGGTTACTATAATAGAACTTGATGAATTCGGTTTGTTGTGACTTTAAATAGTCGAGTGTCAGGTACTGTCCCAGGCCGAAAACAAAATAAGCTGCAACCAGCGCAGCGATAGCACCAAACAGCAGCAAACGGCTCACGATTGTTCTGGACATGTAAAAATCCTTATCTGAAAATTTTTTAATTCAGCCAATTTGCTGCTACAGGCCAATCAACGAATCATATCCGGTAGCCATTGATCTTTAAGATGAATCGAAATGAAAATTGTTACATCGTGAATCCGGTTAGCCTTGAATTAGTCATGGCATTCATTTTTAATCGCTTAAATATACTTTAAATGCTATTGGCAGCAGCCCATTGAATTATGTCACAATATTGCGCCTGTACAACCTTAACCATTCAGGGAGCCCCGCATGGCTTCGGAAGACCCGACCTCCACCCTCACCAAAGAGCAGCGGATATTGCGCATGTGCCGGCGCGTTTTAACCGACATCGCAAAAGATACTGTGACGCCCCCGGGCATGAAACATCCCTTGTCGGAGACCACGATTCAGGGTATACGCGATTGCCTGCAATTGATTGCATCGCGTGAAGCGGAAATCCTCATCGAACAGGGCAGGCCATCCACGTCAAAACCCCACTTCATCGATGAACCGCAAAAAAATGTGGTCGTGGAACTGACTCCGAAAAAACCCAAGAACCATCAATCCGAAGAATGACGCTGGTTCGCGCCGTCTCATGATTTTTTTAACAGCACGTCTTTCGCCAGATTTATCTTGGTGGCGAGATAGGTTGATCCACCCTGGTCCGGATGCAATTTTTGCATTAAACGGCGATGCGCCTTGATAATGTCTGCTTCCGTTGCATCCGCGCTTAATCCCAGAATTTCATAGGCTTCCTGTTTACTCATTTTTACCCTGCCGGAAGGCGATTGCGTTTTTTGCTGCTCTTCATAACGCTCTTGCGCCGTCACATTATCACGCCAATCGGCATGCGTCCGGTCCAGGTAAGCCATCAGCAATGCCTGTGAATCCTGATCATGCCGGCACTCGCCAAGCAACGCTAACAGTTGCTCCAGATCGAGCTTTTGCAGACGCTGCCCCTTGAATTGACCAAGCAGCACTTCCCCGTCCATGTCACCCGTATCATGGTTGAGCATCATGCGCAGATATGCGGATTGAACCGTTGATGTCTGTGCGGCCGAAGCGGATGATGTTCCCTGCCGGCTGGACTGATAACGGCGGTATAAATTCCGCAACACTGGCACATAACGCAACAAGGGGAGTAACCGGTAGAGAACAGGCAACGCAGCGGCAACCAGCGCAAATAACCAGTGTAAGCGGCCAGTCGCCAACAGAAACAGCAACAATCCGCCAGCTAACACGAACATTAACCAGCGGCCAAGTTTTTTCCAATCCAGGGTGGATTTCCTGGCCAGGAAACGCAGCCCAAGCAGCAAAAAAGCAACCGCGATTAAAATGATCAGGATACGCACGACTTACCTCATCATCACGGCTTACGCTGGAGCAACTGCAATACCTCCTTGCCCTGGCGTTTGTTGTAGTTTTCCAACGCCTTGCGCCCTCCGGCCGCGTATACCGCCACTGCTCCCAGTAATTCTTTCAATTGTTGCGCGCTGTTGCTGTCAAACGGGCAATACGCGCCGTGTGTCAATTCCGCCAGTTGTTTAAATCCCATGGCGGCAACCGGATCGTGACCTTCGTGAAAAATAAACAACGGCACACCCAGCAGCGCCAGTTCACCGGCAATACGGCACAGTTCATCGATGTTTTCTTCCAGGCAATCGCCGGCAAACACCAGTGCGTCAATTTTTTTCCGCCGGGTTTCCGCAACCGCATGCCGCAGGACTTTTTCGATCTGTGTGTAGCCGCCCAGACAACTAACGTTTGTCATACGCCGCAAAAAATCCTGCGAATTGCTTATCCAGGGCGAAGCCTCGAATTCACTGTAACCCCGGTAATAGCATAATTGAATATCGAGCCCGCCCAGCGCGGCCGTTTCAGTAAACATATCCGCCTGTAACCGGCAGGCGTGGTCCCACGCCGCTTCCCGGCTTGCGGTCGCGTCCATGGCAAAAATCAATCGCCCCCGCTCGCCGGCGGATTTTATTCGCGGGGTTTGTGCAACCTTGTTCAGAAACGAATTGATATCGCCGCGCGCGGACTGAGTAAGTTTTCTGGAATCATCTGACATAGATTTGATAATGCATGATATTGAATAAAATACTGACTACGTGTGTACCGGTTTCACGCACGCCGCCGCCCGTTTGGCGCGGTCGCGGGCCTCATCGGTATTGCCACCATAGGCCAGCGCGACGCCCATACGCCGCTTGACGAAAGCTTCCGGCTTGCCAAACAGCCGCAAGTCGGTTTGCGGAATCCTCAATGCTTCGGCCACGCCTTCATAGGTGATGGGCGCGCCATCGAATCCACCATAAATCACCGCACTGGCGCCGGGCGTGCGCAACCGGGTATCCACCGGCAGTCCCAGTATCGCCCTCGCATGCAAGGCAAATTCACTTTGATGCTGGCTGATCATTGTTACCATACCCGTATCATGCGGACGCGGGCTCACTTCGCTGAACCAGACCTCATCACCTTTGACAAACAATTCCACTCCGAAAATCCCCCGTCCGCCCAGATGAGCGGTCACCTCCCTGGCAATGTTTTGGGAACTTTTCAACGCCGCCGCGGACATCGGTTGGGGCTGCCAGCTTTCAACATAGTCACCCTGTTTTTGAATGTGGCCAATGGGCTCGCAAAAACGGGTTTCGATTTCGCCCTGCGCATTGAGGGCGCGCACCGTCAGCAGGGTAATTTCATAATCAAACTCAATTTTTTCTTCCACGATCACCTTGCCCCGGTTCACCCTTCCGCCGCTCATGGCGTAATTCCAGGCGTTTTCCACATCACCGGGTGTTTCCACCAGGGACTGACCTTTGCCTGAGGAAGACATCACCGGTTTGACGATGCAGGGGTAACCAATTACGGAATCAATCACCATGCTTAATTGATTCAGGCTTTCCGCAAATGCATAACGTGAGGTGCGCAGCTCGAGGCTTTCCGCCGCCAGGCGCCGGATGCCTTCGCGGTTCATGGTCAGCTGCGCGGCTTTTGCGGTGGGGATGATTTCGATCGCGCCTTGCGCTTCGATTTCAGCCAGGGCATCTGTTGCGATCGCCTCGATTTCGGGGACCACAATATGCGGCCGCACTTTTTCAATCAAGGCCCGCAACTCTCCGCCATCTGCCATATTAATCACATGCGCGCTATGGGCTACCTGGTGTCCGGGAGCGTTGGCGTAGCGGTCAACCGCGATCACCTCGACACCCAGGCGCTGTAACGCGATAATCACTTCCTTGCCCAATTCCCCGCTGCCAAGCAACATCACTTTGGTGCTGGACGCGCTTCCCGGTGTTCCTATGTCCATGTTATGACTCCATTGATGACTAAATACACTAATTATTTTTGTTTATTTGCTGGTCATTTTGCGTAAAGACGTTGTAGCATGAAATAATTTTTTTGACACCGGTTCGATCATTGCATTGAATACCAAGAAAAAACAACTTTAATTGTATCGTTGAACCACTAATAATTCAGCCTCCCACTCAATCCGTGACGTCCAACAATCCATTAACCATACGCGCACTCTTCTCAGGCCGGCTTTTGCTTTCCTGCCTTGTCCTGCTGCCGCTGCCGGGTTATGCCGCTGAACCGGTCCTCCCGCAACAATCCAGCACGACCGTGCAACCCAGTTCACTGCCAACGATGGCTTTGATTGAGAGCCAGGCGGTTCCTGATCACCAGACCCTGGAACAGAACAGGGCCAGGATCGGAGAAATCGTTGTCATACGCCGTAATGTGTTTGACCCTAACCTGCCGGAGGAAAATATTTTTGTTTTCCGCCTGGCGAATGCGCTTCACATCGTGACCCGCGAATCCATTATTAAACGGCAGCTGCTGTTCAATCCCGGCGATGTTTATGTCCATCGTGTGCTGACGGAAAGCGAACGTTTGCTGCGGAACAACGGTTATCTTGTCGATGCGGAAATAAAACCCGTGCGTTACCATGAGGATGCCAATAGCGTGGACATCGAAGTTACGACAACGGATGCCTGGACTTTTACCGGTAGTATCAATTTCGGACGTGAGGGCGGCAGCAATTCCTTCAGCGCGGAAATCGCGGAATCCAACTTGTTTGGCCTTGGCAAAAACCTGGGGCTGCAATTCAGTTCCACGGTGGACCGGAACGAAACAACAATAAATTACACCGATCCTTTGTTGTTGGGTACACGCAACCAACTCAAAGTGATTTATGGCGACAGAAGCGACGGTCAAAAAAAGTATCTTTCACTTAGCCGGCCGTTTTTTTCCCTGGATTCCCGCTGGGCGATGGGTATCGCGGCGGGGAGTGAAAGTCTAACGGATTCCCTCTATGAGTTTGGTGATGTCTACAGTCAATTCAAACACTATTCGGAAACGGCGAGTGCTTACATGGGCTTTTCCCGGGGTTATATAGACAGGCTGGTATACCGCTGGCGCGTTGGTTTTGAAAAAGAGCTGGATGAGTTCTCCTATCATCCAGACTATCTCACGGACTCGCTGCCGGATGACCGGGATTTCCGCTTTCCTTACGTGCAATTTAGCTTGTATGAAGACAAGCTTATCAAGACACAACGCATTCGCCTGATACGGCGTCTTGAGGATTTGAATCTGGGTAATGAAGCGTCGATTAAAATCGGCTGGTCAGATGAGGTATTTGGCGCAGCCAATGAAGGCCTGGTATTCGAAAGCAACGCCAACATGGCGTTCAAACCCTCAATCAACCAGTTATTGTTGTTTAGCCCTGAATTCAGCGGCTATGTATCCGAATCCAGAGCCGAGAACACCAAACTCGGATTCAGCAGCAAATATTATTTACCGCACGTTGCAAACCAGGTGTTTTACATGGCGCTCAGCGCAGAATACGTTAAGAATCCCTATCTCGACGAGCAGGTACTGCTGGGCGGGGATTCCGGCCTGCGCGGCTACCCGCTGCGCTTTCAGCAGGGCGACCGGAAATTCCTGTTTACCCTGGAGCAGCGTTTTTATACCAGCTGGAACCTGTTTGAACTGGCCAATGTCGGCGGACTGGTATTTTTCGATATTGGCCGCGCCTGGTTTCCAGGTGTCGAGAAAACGCTCAACACCGAAGTTCTGAAAGACTGGGGTATCGGCATGCGGCTGGCGTCGACCCGGAGTTCAGGCGCGGTAGTACTGCATGTTGATCTGGCGTTTCCACTGGACGGCGATGACAGTATAGATAATACGCAACTCCTGATATCCACCCAGGAAACGTTTTAGCTAATGCCGATGCCCAGAAAACTTTCAGGATGCGCCATGATTGAGCGCGGCGCCGTTATCGAAATAAACGCTGGCGATCAAACCGTTGCCGTTCTCCCTGTTTTTCAGGTCAACGCGCAAGCCATTAAGATCCGCCACCCGCTTTACGATCGACAAACCCAGTCCGCAACCCGGGGTTGAATTTCCTGATACCCGGTAAAAACGGTCAAATACCCGGCCCTGTAACGCCGGCTCAATCCCCGGCCCGGAATCGGTTACCGACAGAATGACCTGCCCACCGGGCTGCTGTTCGATATTCACCACGACCTCCCCCTGCGGCGGCGTGTATCCAATAGCGTTGTCGGCGAGGTTGCGTATCAATATCGAAACACTCACGGGCTCGACAAATACCACGGTATCTTCAGCGCCGGTAATGGCGATCTCGATTTTTTTCTGCATTGCCACCGGAACCAACTGCGCGACAGCGTCCGCGGCCAGATCGTGAAGATTGATTTTTTCCCGCACCAGGGAAGTAATGGCGGGATCCAGCCGCGCCAGAGTCAGCATTTGATCCACCAGGTGAGTTGCCCGGTCAACACTTGTGACAACCTGTCGCAATGCCTGCCGACGCTCAGTGTCGTCAGTGGCCCGCAATGACACCTGCGCCTGAGTCTTCAGCGCGGCCAGGGGCGTGCGCAATTCGTGCGCCGCGTCATCGGTAAACTGTCGCTCCGTTTCCAACGCCTTTTTTAGCCGTTCAAAGAGATGATTCAGGCTGCCGACCAACGGTTTTATTTCTGAGGGCACCGGGCCCACTTCCATGGATTCCAGATAACCGGGATCGCGGCGGGTAACTTCTTCCGCAACTCTTTGTATGAGGCGCAGGCCGCGGCCAATACCAATCCAGATCATCAAACCCAGGAACGGTAATGATATCAGTGACGGTGTAATCAATTGACGGCTGATTTTGGTAATGAGTTCATCGCGCACGTCATAACGTTCCGCCACCTGAATCAGGTGTTGCTGTGATTCATCCCACAAGGAAAACACGCGCCAGTCATAGGCGCCCACCACTTCATCACTGAATCCGCGGTTTGCCGGATCCAGCGCCCCGGCTGATAACGCAGTGGCCGGGGCGGTGGCGGAACGGAGCAAAAGTTTCTTATTGCTGTCCCACACCTGGAAGGCTAGCTTGCGTTCGTATTCATGGCCCAGGGCATGAGCCTCAATCTGGTATTGATTGCTGATATCGTCCGGCAACTGCGTAAAACGATCCAGCAAGTCCTGCAGGCCGGAGCTGGGGCCAACCAGCAACTCGGGCAACAACAACGCCTGCAGCACCCTGCCTGATTGCGCCAGCTGGGCATCGAATAATTCCTGCACTTCATGGCGCGCATCGTTGTAGCTTAATATAAGCGTTATTAAACTGACGAAGAAAATAGTTACTAAAAGATTGGCGAGCAGCCGCCGGCGGATGGAAACGGTCAAGATAATTGCTCTATCATATAACCCACGCCGCGCACGGTGCGGATTAAATCAGATCCCAGTTTTTTGCGTAAATGATGTATGAAAACTTCCAGTGAATTGCTTTCGACTTCGCCCTGCCAGCCGTAAAGTTTTTGCTCCAGTCTTGCCCGGGGAATTACGCGCCCCACGTTTTCCAGCAGATGCTGCAGCAGCACGAATTCCCGCATCGACAAACTGACCGGCTTGTTATTTACTGTCACACGGTGCGCCGCAGGGTCCAGCACGATATCACCATACTGAATGACCGGATCGGAACGACCCGCCGCGCGCCGTTGTAATACCCTGAGCCTGGCGCACAGTTCATCGAGATCCACCGGTTTTACCAGGTAGTCATCCGCGCCGCTATCCAGCCCTTCGACGCGGTCCGGAATACTGTCCCGCGCCGTCAAAATCAGCACCGGAAGGCTGCGGCCCTGTTTTCTGACGTTTCGCAACACCTCCAGCCCGGAAATATTTGGCAAATTTATGTCGAGCACCACCAGATCAAATTCATTATCGGTAATTGCGCTCTCGGCACTTTGACCATCGGTTACCCAGTCCACGGTGTAACCCGCCTGTTTTAATCCAGCACGCAACCCGTCGCCCAGCAGCTCATCATCTTCTACTAACAATACCCGCATTTAATTAACCTATATCTCTTTGTTTTCAAATGAACAAAATGCCCAATATCACCAAGTGGCGCTGATCCGCATACCGGTAATTGATCAATACAATGCAATATGTTTGTTTTTATTAAAATATATAATCGGCGTTATTAAGCCATAGTTAAGAATTGTCCGGTAAATTGTGCGCTAATATTTAGCAAGTTTCTACGTAGTGATAACCAGCAGTAATTCACGATATAGACAAGATTTGTCGGTTTTGTTCTTCGGTTTGCAACGGAACTTTGATGCCGGTGATGCTTTAAAACCCCTGAATGCCTGCAAAGTGGATCTGGCATCAAAATTCTTCCCGCTGTTGTCATTGATTCTTGCCTGAAAATTAATCCATTGCGGAATAATAATTGGTAATTTTACACGGTAATGCTAGTCCAAGGATTGGATAGGCATTATCAGAATAGTATTTCATATACTATTCAGTTTGGAGTTAGCATATGCTGCAGCGTTTTGTTTTCATCTCATTATTCTCCCTGTTCGCTATTACCGGCACTGGCTGTTCTATCGAGCCGGTAAAACCCTGGGAAAAAGACTTACTGGCGCAAAAGAAAATGCAACTGACAGCGAATCCGCTGGAAGCTTATCTTGATGAGCATATTTATTTCAGTAAAGAAGCGTCCAGCGGCGGCGCGGGTATTGGTGGAGGCGGCTGCGGATGCAACTAAAAAAAGGACAATCCATTCGCGGCGCACTGGCCACCGCTACCTGCACACTATTAGGCACTCACGCGAACGACGTCGCGGCATTTGGCACTGAAGCTCCCTGGGAATTTGATAGCGCCATACTCTACTATTCAGAAGACCAGCGCGTATCGGCGGTCGAACCCGTGTTAAAAGCCCGCAAGGAACTGGATACCAATGAATTCCTGAACCTGCGCCTGGTGGTGGATGTGCTGACCGGAGCTTCGGCCAATGGCGCCGTTCCAATGCCCTTTGCGCAAACTTTTACGACACCATCAGGTGATTCCACGTATACGACGTCTGCCGATGAAACGCCGCTGGACCCCAGTTTCAAGGACACGCGCGGTGCGCTCAGCGTTGACTGGGAGAAACCTATTAACCGTACCCTGCGCGGAGTGTACGGCGCTTATTTCTCGCGCGAATTCGATTACACTTCGCTGGGCGGATCTGCGACTTTCTCCAAAGACACGGAAGATAAAAACCGGACCTATACCGCCGGCATTGCGGCGAGTTATGACCTGGTGTCACCGGTGGGTGGTGCGCCGGTAGAGTTATCGCCCATGCCGGACAGCGGCGCCAAGCAGGTGAGCGATACTAACGAAACCAAAACCGTGGTGGACTTTTTGTTCGGCATTACCCAGGTCCTGAGCCGCAAGTCACTACTGCAACTCAATTACACCATTGGCTCGAATAACGGTTACCTGACCGATCCTTATAAAATTCTTAGCGTCATTGACAGCAACAGCGGTGAGATTATTGCTACTGATCCTTACCGGTTCGAAGCCCGGCCGGATAACCGTCTAAGCCAGTCTGTGTACGCGAAATATAATCACCAGTTCAATGAAGATGTTATTTACCTGACATACCGTTTCTTCTGGGACGACTGGGGCATCAATTCGCACACGGTGGACCTTCGCTACCGCTTTGAATTGGGTGGCGGACATTATCTGCAACCGCATGCGCGCTATTATGTGCAGTCCAAGGCGGAATTTTACAAACCCTACTTGCTGGATAGTGAAGCGGGAACCACCCAGGCCGCCAGTGCGGATTACCGGCTGGGTGACATGACTACCACCACGCTGGGATTGGCCTACGGTATTGAATTCAGCCAAAAGTCGGAATTTACCATTCGCGCTGAAGTGATGAAACAATCCGGCGACGAACCGGCGAAGTTCGGCGCGCTCAACGATCAGATATTGTTCCCGGACGTCGACGCCATCATCGTGCAGGCAGGCTACAGCTTCCAATTTTAACTAGCCGGATGGCAGTTACGTTTTAATAGCCAGATTCAGCCAGCGCTGCGTATTGCCAAACGCCGGCCGATAGACTATGACATTGTCATGTCCGATCTTTCCGTTACTCCTCACCTCGATTATTGCATCGCGCGCTTCCGGGCAATGGCCGGTCCGTGTGAGGTATTGATCGATAGCCTTGATATCCGTCTTGCGCGGCGGCTCGGACTGGTTGCCCAACAGGAAGCTCTGCGCGTGGAAAACAAATTTTCCCGTTACCGTCACGAAAATATTATTCACACCATTAACCATGCCAATGGCGATCCCGTGGAAGTGGACGCGGAAACCGCGGATTTGCTGGATTACGCCGGCCAATGTTACGAAATCAGTGACGGCTTGTTTGATATCACATCCGGTATTTTACGCCACGCCTGGCATTTTGACGGCAGCAGCAACATACCATCCCAGCAACAGATCGACGCATTGCTAACGCATGTTGGCTGGGAAAAAGTGCATTGGCAACGGCCTGTCATAACCTTGCGGCCCGGCATGGAGATTGACCTGGGAGGTATCGGGAAAGAATACGCGGTAGACCGCAGCGTAAAATTATTGCGGGATGTCAATCCCGCCGCTTGCCTGGTCAACTTTGGTGGTGATATTGCTGTTACCGGGCCGCGGCGCTCAGGCGCGCCCTGGATAATAGGCGTTGAAAATCCCGATCCCGGTCGGCAGCCATCCAACAGGGGACATGCCATCCGGTTAAAAAAAGGCGCTGTTGCAACCAGTGGCGATACCAAACGATATTTAGTGAAGGACGGGATTCGCTACAGCCATATACTGAACCCGAAAACCGGCTGGGCCGTGACCGGCGCGCCACGCTCCGTCACCGTCACTGCTAACACCTGCACCGAAGCGGGCATCCTTTCAACGCTCGCCCTTCTGCATGGACCGGAAGCGGAAAAGTTTTTAAAACAACAGGAAACCGGTTATTGCTGCGAATGGTGAAGAATGACTGGCTTAAGGCCGCTATACCGCCTTGCGCGTGGTCATGTCACCATGCTGAATTAAGCGGTACTCGTCTTGCAGCTCGGCAATAAACTCATCAAGTTTTTCGTTTGACTGCTGACGGGCGCAATCATGAATATTCTTGCAAACCGCGGTTAAATGGTGATAACCAAAAGAGCCGCCCAGGCCTTTTAACTGGTGCGACACATGCGTGAGCTCCTGCCAGTTTTGCTGTTGCGCGGCATCTTTTATGGACTCAATCATTTCCGGCAGCCGGCGTAGAAATGAATTGTAAAGCTCCTGCAACTCGCTATCTTCGGAAAACACCGCACCGGGCTGCTCCCCGGCTTGGCGCAACCGGCTGGTTGCCGGCAAGGATGCTTCAACCAGATACGTTTTCAACATTGCAAAAAACCTGTCGAAGTCGATGGGTTTGCTTAAAAAATCATTGGCGCCGGCATCCATACATTCCATCCGGTCCGCCTGGCCGGTATTGGCGGTCAGCACAACAATGGGGCCGGTGTAACCGGCGTCACGAAGCGTCCGGGTTGCTTCCGCACCGCTTAGCACCGGCATTTGCATGTCCATTAAAATCAGATCGTAGTTGTTTTGCAGCGCGGCATTCACCGCCTGTTCACCATCGTCTGCCAAGGTTACTTCCACGCCCGATTTGTGCAAATGCAGCGAAATCAATTTCTGATTTTCTATGGTGTCCTCGGCCAGCAATACCCGCCCGGAAAAAAGTGTTCTCTGCGGCCTGGTGGACACAGCCTGGTTCACCGGTATCCGGCTTAGTTCATCTGCCTCGTAAATCAAGTCAGGGTAATGTATATCACCTATCGATATCGTGGCTGTAAATGTACTGCCTTCACCTTTCCTGCTTTCACAAACAATATCGCCACCCATTTTTTCCGCCAGCTGTTTGGAAATCGATAGCCCAAGGCCGGTGCCGCCAAATCTGCGTGTGGTGGATTTTTCCGCCTGGGAAAACGGTTCAAACACTTTCGCCGCGCCTTGCGGTGTCATACCAATGCCGGTGTCGCTGACTTCATATTTCATCATGCGCTCGTCCGCAAGATAATACGTGTTGATGCAAATAATTCCCTCATTGGTGAATTTGGCCGCGTTGCCCAGCAAATTCAAAAGTATCTGCCGCAGGCGGGTGGGATCGATCTCGATCAGTTTTGGCAATGGAAAATAATAATTGGCGCGGAATTTCAGCCCTTTCTTTTTAATTTTTTCTTCCACCATGTTGGCGACTTCGGAAACAATGGCGGTTGGCGACACCGGGATCATCTCCATTTCCACCTGACCGACTTCAATCTTGGAAATATCCAGTACGTCATTGATGATTTGGGAAAGATGTCTGCCACTCTGCTTTATGGCTTCAGCCGCGTGCCGTAAATCGTCCTGGTTTTGACTGGGTTCCGCCAGGGTTTCGGCGAAACCTATAATTGAGGTCAAAGGTGTCCTGATTTCGTGGCTCATGTTGGCGAGGAATTTGGATTTCGCGTGGGTGGCATTGGCGGCTTCAAACCATGCCGCTTCGAGTTCTTTGTTCTTCGCTTCCAGCTCGCTGTTTTTGCTGGTTACCAGATGAGTTACACGCTTGGCAATAGCTGATCCAGCCAGCAACAGTAATACCACCACCATCAGCATTAGGAATATGGTGGATTGAAATTCCTCCTGCGCCGCGGTGACACTGGCTTTACCGTAGCTTTTTTGCAAGTCAACAAATTGATCCAGTAACTGCAGCAGCTGCCGTTGGGTTAAAACCGCTTTTTCCAGGGCCGAATTGAATTCCGCGGGCAATGGATCCTGCATCAGCATTTCGGCGGCTTCGTCATTGATAGGCTGCGCGATACTGGCCAGGCTGCGCAGGGTTTCGTGAATCTGTTTTTCTTCCGCTGTCATCTGCATCGTCAGCAGCGCCTGCTGCGCAATCCGGTAAACGCCGGAGTGCTCATAGTATTGTTGCAGTTCCTCGTCGCGGCGAAAATAATCATCCGTTGCCAGCATACGTTGCACGGTCAGCGCGCGTAACCGGATCGCATCTCGCATCTTGATGGCGAGCGATATCTTTTCATTACCCAGTTCTACAATATTGATCAGGCTGGATTTGGAATTGTGCAGCTGATAGAGACCTAGAACACCCAGGCAGAAAGTAAGACCTAGCACTGATGCAAAGCCAAGGCGGATAATATTACGAATTCTGGCTTGCTCAGTTGCGGGTTTGCTGGTTCTTTGTTTGGCCGATTTGTTGGTTAGCAAAATAATATCCAGTGCCTGTTATCGCCGACTTCAAGGGAGTTCCCGCTGAAAATATTGGCGCGGCGGAACCCGATCTAAATTTAGTATCGACAGGCTGGAAACCTTGCTTTAGGGGTAAGACAGGGTTTTTCAGTGAAAATTACTTGAACCAGCAACTACTTAGAAAACATAACAGACTGTTCGCATATTGATCACAAGGATTTTGCGCTACCCAAACCTCGCAATAAAACAAATTCTATTGGACCGGTGTCTTATCCTGAATTGTGCGACAATATTAGCGATTCACAATAACTCCCAACTTGGCAACGCATCACAATAAGGACACACCATGGACCACCAGCCAAAATTCCAGGCCTTTTTTTATCATGCGTGGCGGAAATTAACAGGACTGCCACGGAAAATCGCCGCTCTATATCACATCGAAAATCTCAAAAGCCGCGGAATATTCTGGTCATCGCTTTTACTATTTAGCACTGCCGTTGTCGCATTGTTTGTCGTTGGTATTTTCTGGAGCCAGGAACCTGACACCCGCCCGGTAAGGCAGGTCGCGCTGGAGATGGCGGGACAGGATGAAACAAAAATAGTCCCTGGATTTACAACAACGGCCACAGAAATTTTCATTGTAACGACGTTGCTGGAAAAACCGGGAGGTTATCTGAGTAACGATGTATTTCCACCCACTTCGTTTTTTGGGATGTTCCAGTTCCTTGACAATATTCCAAACTGGGAATTCGGTGTTTTGGTTATGGCACGAGATACGGCTCGTGTATTACGCAATGATTTTAGCCGCTCCCAATCCCAGTCCCTTGAACAACCGGATCTGGCCGAAGCCGAACCATCCCTCAACTTTCAGAACGATTCATGGTTTTTTCCACCCACCGAACGGGAATACCGTAACGCGGTAACACACTTAAAAAATTACCTGACCAATCTTTCCCTGCAATCCGATCCCAACACACAATTTTTCACACGCGCCGACAATCTGAACGAATTGTTAGCGGTCGTGGAAAAACGCCTGGGGGATTTGTCGCAGCGGCTGAACGCCAGTGTAGAGGAGTTACGGGTCAATACCGATCTGGCCGGCGACCCCGATGCGACTCAATCGAGCCGGAAACCAGGACTGATGATTGCAAAAACACCGTGGATTGACATAGACAACGTATTTTATGAGGCGCGCGGTTATGTCTGGGCGTTGTCTCACATATTGCGCGCCGTCGAAGTTGATTTTGAAAACGTGCTGCAAAAAAAGAACGCCATGGCCAGCTTAAGCCAGGTGATCCGTTTGCTGGAACAGGCGCTGGTGAGCCCATCCAGCCCGATGGTGTTGAACGGTGATCCCCTGGGCTGGGTCGCCAACTACTCCAAAAGCATGGTGAGTTACATCAGCCCGGCTAATTCCGCGATTATTGACTTGAGAAATCTGCTGACGAAAGGTTAGGCCAAAAATTAAAAACGAGCAACGGCCGGGTTGAGCGTTGCTCGTCAATGAAAGAATTTATAAAAATATTTTACAAATATTATTGATGTTGCCCGATTACAATTTATTTAATTCTAACTTCATGTCTTTGTAATAAGCGCTAATCCCGCCTTGCATAAAATAGTAGGATTTGAGCCCTCTGTCTTCGAGGTAATACTGCAGCCATTCCACCTGCTTGCCCGCGGCATCGTAGATCAGCAACGCTTTATTTTCCTTTATTGCCTGGTCGATGTACTGGTCAAGACGCTTGGTGTTATCTATCGGCACACGGTATTCACGTCCAACGAAGATTGATATTCCTTCCCTTTGGAACCGGTCTCGCACGTCAAGCACAATATCAGAGCTATCCGCAATCCGCTCGCCGAATTTTTCGGGAGTCAGCAGGTGCTTTTTAAAATCTTCCTTACTGATCAATTTGCCGGGGTCGTTTAGCGTTTTACCCAAAAGAAGCGTAACTTTTGGGAAAGTCTTGGCAAAATCCAGAATTCCTGCATCGTAGGCAATAACATTATCTATTTTATCAACAGCGGCCTTGCGGGCTGCCTGGTATGATTTCATGCAGGTTTTGCCGTTACAATAGACCACAATGGGCTTGTTGTCCGACATGCGTAATTTACGCATCTCTGATGCAAACGTTTTGGAAGCCAACGGTATGTTGATCGCACCAGCTATCCGTAAAGTATCGTATTCATAGGCGGAGCGGACATCCACCACACTAACTTCGTTGCGTTTGAGCTTTTGATAAAAATGCTGTAACTCCACAAAGGGTATTTCAGGATAAAGGTCCCGGCCCGGATATTCCTTGGTGGACTTTATATCGTCTTCGGCCAACAGCTGTTGCGCAAACAAAATTATCAAGATGCTCAACAGAAAGTTAATCAATTTTATTGGACGCTGGTTCATACGGTCCTCTCTTTCAGAAGATTATTAACACGTTCAGATTGATTTCACCGCAGATCGAATCTCTATCAAGCCGGGAATTCAGGGAAAGTTTTAAATCTGTTTCGGTCTAAACGATGGGTTTGCTATTCCAACAATCAAATCGGCCCAGTCAACAAATACTTTAATCCGCTGAGGATTAATATTCGGAACTTAAAACAATAAGATATCCCCACAATGCAAAAGTTCTTTGCAGCATGGAAAGAGGTGTTAATTGGAGAGAGGCAGCTGAAAATCAATTCTTAAAAATTCGATTGAACAGCTGTACGCAGAATTGCGCTGGAAATTAACCGGACTTGCCCGCCGGGCAGCGGACAAGTCCGGGAATTAAATTGAATTGGTCACTCTTTAGTTTTTGCCGAATTCCAGCTTCATTTGATCATAATAAGCGGCGACACCACCATCCATAAAATAATAAGACTTCAATCCCTTATCTTCGAGGTAATACTGCAACCACTGCACCTGTTTTCCCGCCGCATCATGGACCAGTAATGTTTTGCCTTCTCGCATGGCTTTTTCTATAAAATTATCGAGTTTCTTTTTATCATCCAGATAAGCTCTGCGCTCACGCCCGACAAAAATGGAAAGCGCTTCGCGCTGAAACCGGTCACGCACATCCAGCACAATAGCCGAACTGTTGGCAACATGCTCCCCGTAAGCATCCGGGCTTAGCAAATGCTTTTTAAATTCTTTTTTACTGATCAGCTTTTTCGGATCGACAGGGCTTTTACCCAGCAATTCAGCGTGTTCAGGATAGGTCCGTGCCCAGTCCATAATACCCGCATCGTAAGAATGCACGTTATCAATCTTGTTTACCGCGCATGTACGCGCAGCTTTATAAGACTTCATGCAGGTTTTACCGTTACAATACGCAACGATTGGACGCGGATCAGACATGCGCAACTGGCGCATGCGTGAAACAAACGTCTTGGAAGACAACGGAACATTAATTGCGCCTTTGATCCGCAGAGTTTCATACTCATACGCGGAGCGCACATCGACAACAATCACTTCTTCCAACCGGCGGTATAGCTCATCCAGTTCAATCACTGAAATTTCCGGGTAAAGGGTCCGGCCCGGAAACTCCTTACTGTCACTGTCTTCTTCATTTTCGCCGGCAGCAAGCAGTGGTTGTGCGCAAAATAGCGTAATCATGATTAACGCTAATTGCAGACTATTCATTGCTCTTACCATCACACATCCTCCATACATTAAAAGTGCCCTTCATCAAGGCATCTTTCGCTTGGTAGGCCGGGCAGGTGAGGAATTGCGGGTCTGATTTTGTTGCGGTGACGCTTTCGATGCCAGCCATTTGATCCATGGAGTCATACGGTGCATTCCCTTGAATACGTAACGGTTTTTCTATTTTATTCAACCCAGGAAATGCGTTGGCACATCCACCCTGCTCAAACCGATTTGCATCTCGTTAATTCCCACGTTAGAACTTTTTAACGAATTACTCAAGGTGTAATTAGCAATTTTTTATACCCGGATTAAAGCCGTCGTAAGGATTATCAAAATCATCGTAGCCGTGAGTATTCATTTGAGACTAACCGGGCGGTATCTCGCGTGCAGTATATACAATTTGCTAATTTAATATTATCTATTTGAAATATGCGGAGATCTTTCCGATTCAGTTTTATCACCCAGATAAATCCCAGGAGCTTAAGCAGGAACCGGTTTTTGTTTGTGCACATTCCCGCTCGGCTGCTTGATGATTAAGTGGAACCGGATATGGACTCACGACAAGGGGGTTTCGATTCAACGTAGAGCTCATTCAACTCGTTGTAGAATTTGTTTTGATAATAACAATGACAGTAATCCAAGATGGGCCGTAATGGTTGGAATAGGCAGAAACTAAGGACGAAATTTTGGACGGCCGCAGTCCGCCCGCAGGGCGAAAGCCAGGCTGGCTTTCTTCAACCACCGATAAAAACAAAAAGTGATCGGTTCCGCAACGAACTCATTCAAACCGTTGAAGATTTTCTTGGCATTATAAATTAGCGTAGATGGTGCCCAGGGGCGGAATCGAACCACCGACACGGGGATTTTCAGTCCCCTGCTCTACCGACTGAGCTACCTGGGCGTCAAATTAAGCAGTAACGGCTGGAAGGCATTGCAAAAAGAACGCGTATTAAAGCGGTTGAGCGGTAAAGAGTCAAGCGCCCGCTGTTCAAACAATAAAAATAACCTTGCTAACTGCTTGTTTAATCTTTGAAACAATTGAGGCTATAATTCACCATTCCCTACCAATTCGAATGCTTGGTCACGTTTTTGATTGGCAAATTTCGATCAAGAGGTTGATTCCATAAGATGTCATACCCTGATACCCGCAACAACGAGCAGTATCCCGCGTACCAGTTGGTTAAAACCCGGCTGCAGAAACAGCTCGATAATGGTTCCACCCAATGCGATCTGTGCCTGTGGCGTTGCAAGATGGTTCATGGCCAGCGCGGTTTCTGTCAGGCGCATGTTAATCGCCACGGCACTTTGTATAACCTCTCCTACGGCATCATCAGCGCCATCGATATCGGCCCCATCGACGATAAACCGGTGCGGCACTACCGCCCTGGATCACAGGTCATGTCCGTGGGAAGTTACGGCTGCAATTTCCGCTGCAAGGGCTGCCACAACCTGGACATTTCCTGGGGCGTTACCGCGCTGGATGACCTGGCGCGCGGCCAGAGCACGTCGGCGTATGTCACACCGCGGCAATTGGTGGATACCGCAAAGCGGTTTGGTGTGGAGGGTATTGCCTTTACTTATTCGGAACCGGCGGTGTGGCTGGAATACGTGCTGGATGTGTCAGCGCTGGCCAAAGAGGCCGGGCTGTACACCGTATATGTATCCAACAGTTTTGTCACGCAGGAAGCACTGGCGGAAATGGCGCCCTATGTCGATGTCCTGTGTTCGGATATAAAAAGCCTTTCTAACGACTTTTATAAGGATCTATGCCCGGTCGCCAATGTGGAACAGGTGTTGGCTTGTATCGAACAGGCAAAACAGTTGGGCATTCATGTGGAAGTGCGCACCAATGTTATTCCCACCAAAAATGATGATCCTGATGAGCTGGAAAACATCGCGGTCTGGATTCGCGACCATTTGGGCGCGGATTGTCCCTGGCATATTACGAAGTTTTTTCCCGCATACAAGCTCTCCCACCTTCCGGCAACACCGAATGAGTTGTTGTGGAAGGCCCGGGATCGCGCCAGGAATGCCGGATTAAGTAATGTTTATGTGTATGGCGATAAGGGTTGCGATTGCGCCACGGATAATTTACCTATCGACCACTTTCTACAGGGCGATCCGCAGGAGATTCATCGCGTGAAAAAGTGCGCGGCCAGCTGCTGCGGCAGCGATGGCGTGGTGCTGAAGAAGTACGAACTACGCGGTTCCGATTGAGTGGCTCAGTGCAATGTAATCTGCGCCGCATTGCCGTGCTGAGCGATCCTCACCTTGAGAATCAATGATTGACGGCGGTCCCGGCATTCCTTGCTTAATTCCACCAGATTCAGCAATACATTGCGTTTGAATGAATCATGCCAATGACTGAGTGAAAAACCTTCCTTTTCCCGCCAATTCTCCAGCACGCGCGCCAACTGCTGGCTGGCTAACGATGCCAGAGAGTCGCAAAGGCTTTGCGGCATTTCCACCAGGTAACCGCAGGTCTTGTCGTCATAATGCAATACCGCAAACTGCTGCAGATAAGTGTCGCAGTATGGCTTATTGTTGATTAAAAAATAAAGCGTGGCGAGATTTACCGGATCCAGGCCAAAACAACGGAAATAGGGCAGGGATAACCGGTCTACTTGTGATTGTGCCAGTAGCTGAGTGTCCGCACGATCCGCGACAACAAATTCATAGACAACTTTCAATATACAACTCCGGCAATATCCCGCAATAATTCATGATGGCTCAAGACTCTTTTGGTGGAACAAAAGCCGCTGGCATATCCGCATTGTCTTCAAAGAGAAATTTCCGCATTTGCTCTTCAAGAAAAGCCCGGTGCTTGGGGTCAACCATCGACAACCGGTTCTCGTTAATCAATATGGTTTGATGACGCAGCCATTGTTGCCAGGCTTCCCTGGATATGGATTGGTAAATACGCCGTCCGAGTTCACCCGGAAGCGGAGGGCGGTCCAGTCCTTCCGCTTCTTTGCCCAATTTGGCGCACTGTACCATTCGCATCATGATATTCCCTGTAAAATAAGATATTGTTATTGCCAATGCTGCTGTTGCCAGAACATTTTTATATACTTTATTTACCGACATTTTATTGCGCCGGCAATGTGGGTAAAAAAGTCTGTTTACGCGCGCTGTTTTTCCAATTCACGAATGAGGCGTTTCACGGGCGCCGCCAGCCCGCCCAATGTTTCATTCTCTCCTTTATACCAAACCCATTCTCCCTGATCCATTACTCTATCAGGATTAGACCGGGTTTCTATTACTATGGGGGTAATATCAAGATGAAAATGACTGAATGTATGGCGTATTTCAGGCCATACCACCTGCTGTAGAATGGTTATTCCCAACCGCGTGTTACACCACTGATCGATGGCCTGGTTGGCCGGAATTTCGGGAAATGCCAGCAAGCCACCCCAAATCCCTGCCGGCGGCCGGCGCTGTAATAGAATGTCATCATTCGCATTGCGCAACAGCACCATTGTTGTTTTACGGACCGGGAGCGTCTCTTTGGGTTTTCGATGGGGAAACTCTTTCTGCCGATGCTGAACATTCGCCTGACAGGTATCGTTAACCGGACACAATGAACAGCCTGGTTTGGTGCGCGTACATATTCCGCTGCCGATATCCATCATCGCCTGATTGTATTTAGCCACGTCCTGCAGCGGTGTTAATTGCTCCGCCTTCTCCCATAATTGGTCAGCGGTTTTTGTTACGCCGGGCCAGCCTTCAATTATGAAATAACGGGCTAACACCCTTTTTACGTTGCCATCCAGAATAGCGTGGCGCTGTTGGCAGGCCAGCGAGAGGATAGCGCCTGCGGTGGAGCGGCCGATACCCGGCAGTTCACACACCTGTTCGAAGGTATCGGGAAACAGTCCCTGGTAGCGATCACGGATTTGTTGCGCGGCTTGATGCATATTTCGCGCGCGGGCGTAATAACCCAACCCGGACCAGTAGTGCATCACCTCATCCAGCTGCGCGTCAGCCAGGCTCAATACGTCCGGAAACCGCTGCATGAAGCGTTCGTAATACGGAATCACCGTATTTACCTGCGTCTGCTGCAACATGATTTCGGATATCCAGACCCGGTACGGCGTACGCTGTTGCTGCCACGGCAGGTGTTTGCGGCCATGCGCGTCGTACCATGCAACCACGCGCTGACTGAAATCATTCATATGGCTCATGATCAAAAAAGTTTCTTCAGTTTGTCTTCGAGTTTTTTCATCAGTTTGTCTTCCTGTTGCTTCAGTTCTTCTTTCGCTTTTTGTTTTTGCTTTTCGATCTCCGCCTGCTTTTTTGCCTCCAGCTCTTTTTTCAGCTCCTGCTCTTTCGCTTTTAATTCATCCTTGAACTGGGCGGATACGGCTTTGCGGAACGCCTCTTCATCGAAATCGTACTTCAGGTCGGTATAGGTACCCTTAATACGCACCGGGATGGGCAGTCCTTTCAGTTCACCGAGTTCCGCGCCGCCCTGACCTTTACTGGTGCCCACTACATACGAGGTCAGTAAATAATTGATGGTTTGTTTCACCAGATCGACCTGCCCCTTGCCATCGATGCGAAATGCCGGAGATTTCGCGGCCAATACCGTATTGTCCACCACGCCGTTGGTGATTTTGGCCTGACCTGTCATCTCGGTAAAATCAGTCTGCTGCGGCACATCGGATGCAGTATAGCTTTCGCCTTTGAGTTTGGCTTTTGCCTGGCGTCCGTATTCCGCTACGTTATACCCTTTAATCGCGCCATTGCTGAATTGAAAATCCACAGCGCCCTGCAACGCCGCCATGAGCTGATTAACCGTCCGGCCTTCCGTATTAATGTCCGCATTCAACCGCACGGCGCCAACCAGCAAATCATTGTCGATCAACGCCTTCAGGATCGGCGCCACCTGCACGTCCGTTACGGTTTCATTAACGGCTGCTTTCAGTTTCTCGCCCCGCGCATCCAGCGTGACATCGGTGGAAAACCGGCCGCCGGAGACCTTTCCACTGACTGGATTCAAATGAATCAAGCCTTTTTTGGCGTCGATCGCCACTACCAGATCATTGATCAGGATCTTCGATGCGGTCAATGCGCCGGCGTTAAGCTGGCCTTTGGCGTTCAGTGCGCGCAATGGTTCCACTGGCAGCGGAGTATCGCCGGCATCCGCCGTGGTTTGCGGTGTTGCAGCGGGGGCAGGTTGCGGCGAAGTTTTTTCTCCAGACGGCGGCAGATAGCGGTCAATATCAATAGTATCCATATCGAGCCGGAAGTTGATCGCCGGGTCAGCGAAGTTTTTAACACCCAGCATTCCATTGACATTGGTATCGTCCAACACCAGTTGCAGGGGTTTAACGGTGAGTTGACTGGTTGTGCCATTCAATCCTAATTCCACGCTGGCTTTTTCCAATACCTTGGGATCCGCGGTTTGCGGCGCTTCGATTCCCAGGGTTTTAAATAACTGTTTAGGCGCCAGTGAGGCGATTTTGATATTGCCATCGAATGCCGGCTCGGATAAAAGTTGTTTTGCGTTCAGGTTTCCCTGCACCGTGATCCCCAGAACTTGCAGCACGATGGCTGGAACCGCCAGCGTCTGCTGCTGCAAATCCAGATCAACCGGAGTGGTTAACGAAACATCGGCCTTCTTGCCGGGTAACATATCACCTTGCGCCTGTACGGCAAGTTGCAGAGGCTCCAGCTTATAATGCTGCTGATCCAGATCCCAATGAATCCTGCCGGCGTTCAGCTTGACATCCGCCTGCAATTTCGGTGCTGAACTGATAAGGCGTGTTGTAACATCAAGCTTCAGCGGTTTACCCAGCTCGATTTCGCTGACCGTCACATCAAGGTCGCGCACTTGATAAGATGCGTTAGCCTGCGCGTCATCCCAGGCCAGTTGTGCATTGCGGATTTCCAGCCCGCCAACTTTGACGCCCTGCAAGGCTGCCGATGGTTTGCTTGCCGGTGGCTGGGATTCAGGCGCCGGCGCCTGTTCGGGTTTCGCATCGGCTGGCGCCTGTTCCTGCTTGACTAAATCATCCCAATTGGTCTTTCCCTCTTTGTTACGCGCCAGGTTAACCTGCAGGCCATGCACGATGATCTTGTCAACAGCCGGCTGCATGCGCAACAGGGACAAGGTGTCAATTCTGACTTCGGCGTTTTCCAGGCGCGCAAAGACCAATTCCTTGAAGCCGGGTGCGTTGCTTAACTCGACGCCACCAATTTTAATTCCCAGCCAGGGGAAAAAGGATTTCTGCAAATCACCGGTTAATTTTAGTTCTCGTCCCGTAGCGTCGCTGATTCCTTTGGCAATGGGCTCCCGGTATTCATTCAGATCCAGTGTGACAAGCACAATGGCTGCAATCACAAACAACACGACGGGAATCGCGATAACGATTCCCAGTATTTTCAATCCGCGCTTCATCGTCACCTCGACGTTGCTGGTATGGCTGACATTAGTCCGTTACTTGATTTTCCGCCCGCGATAATGCCAGAATCGCCTGAAAAAGTTAAACCTGTTTGGCCGGAATACAGGTCATTTGTTCAATTCAGTTTTTAATTCGCAAGAAGGATGACCTGCGCCATGCCACTCACCAAAACACAGCCGGTTACATTCAAAACGAATAGCAATGAGATTTCCACTCACGCAAATCTGGTTATTACCGTATATGACGACAAAGACCGTGTGAAACGGGCGCTGAAACGTTTGGGTTTGTTCTGGTTACTGTCGGTCGGATCAATCCCGATCATTTTCGCCCATTGGGTTCTGGTGCCGGGATTTTTCATCGCTGGTCCCATTGCGGCGATGATGGTCTACCGGACCAGCCAATCGATGGATCATGCCAGCGGACAATGTCCTCACTGCAACGAACACATCACGATTAAACTGGAAGCCAAAGACACACTGCCCAAATGGACCTATTGTTCTTCCTGTAACCATCCCCTGCAAATTGATTACACATGAATTATAAACCCGTTTTGGCCATTGTAGTGTTAGTGATATTTGTCGTGGCTATTATCAGCGCAGCCGGTCTATTCTTGTTTCAAATGGGATTGTTCAGTTAAGCGATTTCTTATCCCGGGTTTGCCTGTTAATTGTTTACTGCATCACTTGCTGCATCAGCGCCAGAAATTTTTTCAACGCCTGACCGCGGTGGCTCAATTGATTTTTGACATGGGGTTTCAGTTCGGCCGCGGAACAATGGTGCGTGGGTACATAAAAAACCGGGTCATAGCCGAATCCACTTTCGCCGCGCGGCTCATGCAGAATGCGGCCTTCCCAGGCGCCCTGGCAAATCAGCGGCGTGGGATCTTTGGCATGCGCCATGTACACCATGACACACTGAAAGCGCGCGGTGCGCTGTTCATCGGGCACATCTTTCAACGCCTCCAGTAATTTTTCCAGATTATCCCGGTCTGAGGCGCCCTTGCCGGCATAACGCGCGGAGTAGATGCCGGGTTCGCCGTTTAACGCGTCGACTTCGATGCCGGAGTCATCCGCCAGTGCCGGCAGGCCGGAGTGGCCGGCTGCGTTGCGGGCCTTGATGATGGCGTTTTCGACAAATGTTAATCCGGTTTCTTCCACATCCGGTACCGCAAATTCCGTTTGGGGAATCGCTTCGATATGCAAACCGGAAAGAAGCTGATTGATTTCACGCAACTTGCCTTTATTGCCGCTGGCCAGCACAAAACGGGAGATATGCGGTTTTAACATAAGTAACTCACCTATTGCCGCTCCAGCGCTTCACGTTGTTTTTCAATCAGGATTTCGATACCTTGCCGGGCTAGATCAAGCATGGTATTGAGTTCATTACGGCTGAAGGCATGCCCCTCCGCAGTACCCTGCAATTCGACAAATGCGCCACCATCATTCATAACCACGTTCATGTCGGTTTCGGCGCTGGAGTCCTCGGCATAGTCCAGATCCAGAATCGGTATACCCTCATAAATGCCCACGGAAACCGAAGCGACCTGGCCGTAAATTGGATTTTTAGTGAGAACTTTTTTCTCAATCAGGTGATTAACCGCATCGACCAGGGCCACATAAGATCCGGTGATGGATGCCGTCCGGGTGCCCCCATCCGCTTGAATCACGTCGCAATCCACTGTGATCATTTGCTCACCGAGGGCTTCGAGATCCACTACGGCCCTCAAAGACCGGGCAATAAGGCGTTGAATTTCCATGGTTCTTCCACCCTGCCGGCCTTTGGCGGCTTCCCGGCTCATGCGTTCCCCGGTTGAACGCGGCAACATGCCATACTCCGCGGTGACCCAGCCTTTACCCGCTCCTTTTAACCAATGAGGCAAACGTTCCTCGACACTGGCGGTGCAAATAACCTTGGTATCGCCAAATTCCACCAATACCGAACCCTCGGCATGTTTTGTGTAACGGCGTGTCAGACGAATCTCTCTGAGTTGATCGGGGGCTCGGCCACTTGGTCGCATAGTCACTCCTTCTGATGGATATTTAACCGCAGGGCGGATTATAACGCGGAATCCCGGATGGGTGACGTTTCCCTCGGTCAGGAGACGGGAAAACTTCCAAGCCGCCGTTTATTAACGCATTTTTAAAATTCAGATAGATAAGGCTTGCTGATAAAGTGGACTCTTGCCGCGAACTTTGGTATAAAACGCAGTTCTCGCGTCCGGGCGGTGCCGGACTAATTTTCAGAATTGGAGATCGAATCATGGCTAGAGTATGTCAGGTGACGGGTAAAAAACCGATAACCGGCAACAATGTTTCACATGCGAACAACAAGACCCGTCGTCGCTTTCTGCCGAACCTGCACAAACATCGTTTTTGGGTGGAAAGTGAAAATCGCTGGGTAAGCTTGCGCGTTTCCACCAAAGGTATGCGCATTATCGACAAGCTGGGCATCGACCAGGTTTTGTCGGATATCCGCACCCGTGGCGACAAAGTATAAAAACTGTTTTAAAAAGCTGCCGAATTAAAGTGAAGAGGTTAGGTTCATGAGAGACAAAATCAAACTGGTGTCTTCCGCTGACACGGGTCATTACTATACAACCACCAAGAACAAGCGCACGATGCCGGAAAAAATGGAAATCAAGAAATTTGATCCGGTGATCCGCAAACATGTTATCTACAAGGAAGCCAAGATCAAATAAACGCCAATTCGCGGCTATTTCCAAAAGCCCGGTTTACCCGGGCTTTTTTATGTCGTATAAGAAGACTTCAAACACAGTGCCGATAATTAACCCGGAGTTTAAAATGGAACACGCCGGGTTTACCAATATTTTTGGGAATGCCGAGGAGCCCAATACTCATGCTGCAACGTCCGCTTATTTTTTTATTTACGGTTTTAAGCATTGTTTCCGGCAGTAATTTGTACGCCCGCGCCCTGGATTTTAATCTGAGCGGCGAATCCGCCCAGGTTAAATACACGACGCTGATGGGCGCCACGAACTACGGACGCACCGAAGTGGGTTTTGGATTCCTGTATCACGAAGATAAAAACTACCTTGGTGAAATCGGTTTACTGGTGATCGACGAGGCCGGCAGCAAATCGCCCGGCCTGGAAGTGGGTGTCGGCACTAAATTATATTATGCACAGGCAGACAAACCCGATATTCGCGCCTCCGCAATTGGACTGGGTGGACAATTGCGTTACCGGCATGCGGCCGCGCCGCGCATCGTCTACAGCGCAACGTTGTTTTACGCGCCGGGAATTGTGTCGTTCCAGGACGCCGACCAAATGTATGAGTTTGGCGCGACGATAGAGTACGAACTAATACCTACTGCTAATGCATATGTTGGTTACCGGCTTATTGAAACAGAAATCAAGAACCGAGATGACGTGGAAATTGACGATAACTTTATCGTTGGTTTGCGCTTCAAGTTCTAAAGCAAACTGTTTCGCAGCATTTACTACAGCAACATCAGTGCTGCCGGATTGCTACCAGGCTTCCAATACAATCTTGCCGAGCGCTTTACCGGATTCCAGTTTTTGATGAGCTGCTCCCACATCCGTTATTTTAAATACTGAATCGTCAATAAGCGGCCGCAATTGGGAGCGATCGGCGAGTTGCGTAATTTCCCTGAGAATCATGCCGTGATGCTCACGTCCCACGTCGTATAACAAGGGTATTAGCATAAATACCACATGCAAACTCAGGCCCTTGGCATGCATCAAACTCAGATCCTGTATTGACCGGGTTGACACGGACACTACGGCGCCGTTTAACGCGGCCGTGGCAAACGACTTCTGGATATTGTCACCACCGACCGTATCAAACACCACATCAAAGCCCTTGCCCCCGGTGTATTTTTCAACGTAGGTCGTAACATCCATTTGACGGTAATTGATAACATAGTCGGCGCCCAGATCCTTGGCGATGGCGGCCTTGGTATCCGATGCACAGGTGGCGTAAACAGTCGCGCCACGCGCTTTGGCCAGCTGAATCCCGACGTGGCCCACGCCACCGGTTGCGCCATGAATCAGGACCTGTTGCCCTGCTTGTATCCTGGCTTTGTCGATCAACGCGGTCCACGCTGTAATACTCACCAATGGCAATGCAGCGGCTTCCCGGAAACTGAGACCGGCCGGTTTGTGCGCCACCAAACGCGCATCCGCCAGAATATATTCCGCCAGCGCGCCACCCATGCCTTTCACGCCTCCGGCGCAGGCATACACTTCGTCGCCTATGTTGAAACCGGCGACATTATCGCCGACTTCTTCGATGGCGCCAGCCACATCGCCATGCAGTATGGCGGGGAAGTCCGGCGCAATCGCGGCCAGTTTGCCTTGACGAATTTTACAGTCCACGGGATTGACACTGGTGGCGGCGACTTTTATTAACACCTGACCCGGATAAATTTGTGGGCGGGCAACACTGGCCTTTTCAAAAATGTCCGGTGCGCCAAACTGGCGGATAATCATGGCTTCCATAAACAGGCCCTTTGTTCTCCATCTATAGTTAATAATCGTTGCTGATTTCTGCTATGCGGCCAGCCTCTTGCTTCATAACGCGGCATCATACCGCGCCGGCGAAACATGATTCAATTCATTGAAGCGTCATATCGCGTAAGTATTTAACCATAAATATGCCGCTGATTTTTATCTATCAGACATTCGCCCGCGCGCACACCCACACATCAATTCGCCTGGCGCCCTGTTGCAGCAGGGCTTTACTCAATTCCGCGACCGTAGACCCGGTTGTCATTACGTCATCGACGATGGCGATATGTTTTCCCCGCACATCATGCCGGACCTGAAACGCGCCCTTGATATTGGTTTTACGTTGCTGCGCCGGAAGTCCGGTTTGTTCACGCGTGGCCTTGTGGCGAACACAGCTGTGACGATCAAGTTTAACATTCAGTGCGCGGGCAAGAATGCGCGCGATTTCGAGCGCCTGGTTATAACCCCGTTGCTGGAGACGTTGTTTATGCAAGGGAACCGGTATTAACAGATCAGGCAAGGTCAACGCCTGTTGCCGGATATCACGCGCCATTAATGTTCCCAGCAACCGGGCCAGGTGCAGTTTCTGATTGAATTTCAATTGCAGGATAATGCGGTCCAGGGGTGGCGCGTAATCTGCAAGCCGGTAAACGAATGAGTAGGGGGGCGGATTTTGCAAACAACTGCCGCAAAAATGTTGGCTGTCACCGGGCGTAGTTAAAGGCAAAGCACAACACACACAAATTGGATTGGCGGGGCGCAGCTCGGCACTGCACGGCGCGCACAGATCCACATCGTTATACCCAGTTGAGCCGCACAATACACAACGACTGGCGGGGTTTAAGAGAGATCGAATAATGTCCATTGGTTTACTTTTTATTTGCTGCAAAGTTGACAAACATCAGATTCAGGATAAGATGGTCAAGCTCGGTTCATCTGAATTTATAACTCATTGTTTTTAAGGGAGATCATCCATGGATAACGCCTGTTACCAACGCATCGATTCTATCACGGCACGTATTCTCGATGGCGGCGAAATGTCGGCCGACGAGGCGAAGTGGATGATCCGCCTTGATGATGATTACCTGCCCTGGCTTATGGCGGGCGCCGACCGGATCCGTAAAACCTTCCGCGGCAACGAAATCGAAGTGTGCGCGATTTCCAATGTGCGTTCGGGCAACTGTTCGGAAAACTGCTCGTTCTGCTCTCAAAGCGGGCATCACCAGACCAATGCGCCGGTATATAACTACATTTCCAGCGAAGAACTCAGCCGCCAGGCGCGGCGGGCGCGCGAATGGGGCGCCAGCGATTTTGGCGTGGTGTCCAAAGGCTGGGGCGTGCGCTCGGACAAGGAACGCAAACAACTCAAAGACTATTTCCAAACCCTGGAACAAACGTCCGACATCGGCCGTTGCGCCAGCCTGGGCGTGCTGGACGCCGGCACCGCAGTGGAACTGAAAGCCATGGGTATGGAAAACTATCATCACAATCTCGAGTGCGCGGAAAGTTTTTTCGATCAGGTCTGCACAACGCATACCTACCAGGAAAATATTGACACCATCAGAGCCGCTGTGGCTGCCGGTTTACGCGTATGCAGTGGCGGTATCCTGGGCATGGGCGAAAGCCTGGACCAACGCATTGAGCTCGCGGAAACCTTGCGCCAACTGAACGTGGAATCGGTGCCGCTGAATTTTCTTAATCCGCAACAAGGCACGCCATTTGGCGGCCGCACACCGATGACACCCATGGAAATTCTAAAATGCATTGCGGTCTTCCGTTACATGTTGCCGCGCGCCGAAATCCGCATTGCCGGCGGCCGCCAGTTCCTGGGCGACATGCAGGCCATGATCTTCATGGCGGGCGCTTCCGGCGTCATGATCGGCGACTATCTGACAACCAAGGGACGCAGCGTTGAAGACGATTTGAAAATGCTGTCGGACCTGAAACTGTCACCCCGCGAAGACACCCAACAACGCCGGGCCAAGCGCGCCTCAGCCTAGTTGATAAGCGCAATCGACCGGCGCGCTTGCTGAAGCGTGTGACGATGTAACGTGTGATATAGTGCCAACGCCATTTGAAACCGCCATTGCGCAAAGCCTGCGGCTGCGCTGGGAGCAACACTTGTACCGCTCCCGGCGTGTTATTGCCGGTCCGCAAAACACGCGCCTTACGATTGGCAATAAGGAGTACCTGTCATTTTGCAGCAATGATTACCTGGGATTGGCTAATCATCCGGAAGTGATCAAGGCATTGCAAAAAGGCGCGCAACAATACGGTGTGGGCAGCGGCGCCGCGCATTTGATATGCGGCCACAGTGCGGCGCATCACGCGCTGGAAGAGGAACTCGCGGAATTCACCGGACGGCCGCGGGCGTTGTTATTCTCCACCGGCTATATGGCAAACCTCGGCGCCATCGCGGCGTTATTGGGCGAGGGTGATGCGGTATTTGAAGACCGCTTGAATCACGCCTCGTTAATTGACGCCGGCCTGTATAGCGGCGCCCGTTTTTACCGCTACCGGCATGGCGACACGCAATCCCTGATCGAATTACTTAACAAGTGCAACGCTACCAAGAAACTGATTGTCACCGATGGCGTTTTCAGCATGGATGGCGGCATCGCGCCACTCCCGGCGCTCGCCAGCTTCGCCAGGGATCACAATGCCTGGCTGATGGTCGATGATGCGCATGGCCTCGGGGTAATCGGCGAAGAGGGCAGGGGAACGGTGGATTATCATGGCTTGTCCGCGAAGGACGTCCCGGTATTGATGGGTACGCTGGGCAAAGCATTCGGAAGTTTTGGCGCGTTTATCAGCGGTGAGGAAAACCTGATTGAATTTCTGATCCAGGAAGCGCGCACGTACATTTATACCACCGCGCTGCCACCGGCGATCGCTGAAGCCACCCGTGTCAGTTTGCATCTGGCGCAACAGGAGCAATGGCGCCGCGAGAAACTCGGCAGTCTGGTCAGTCTATTTCGCCGCGGCGCGGGTGAGCTGGGTCTGCCGCTCACGGATTCGGCGACACCGATCCAGCCCCTGATCATTGGCGATAACGCTAAAACCTTACACGTCAGCCAGCAGCTGTTTGATCACGGTTTTCTTATTTCCGCGATCCGGCCACCCACCGTGCCGGTGAATAGCGCCCGGTTGCGTATCACCTTCAGCGCATCGCATGAAGTGCAGGATGTCGAGCGGTTACTCTCTCAACTCGAGAAGTTGCTCTAATGCTGCATTACCAGACTTTTGGCGCCGGTGCTCCGATTTACCTGCTGCATGGCTGGGCGTTGAGCGGCCGCGTGTGGGATTCTGTAATACCCGCGCTTACGCAATACGGTCAGGTCATTGCTGTCGATCTACCCGGCCACGGCAAAAGTGATTTGCCGGCGGGTGGCTGTTACGATCTTGATGCAGTTACCGAAGAGCTGGTACAGATTATTAGCGGCAACGCTATTGTAATTGGCTGGTCGCTGGGCGGTTTGATCGCGTTAAACCTGGCGCAACGTTACCCGGAGTTAATCGCAAAACTGGTTTTGGTAGCGGGATCGCCGCAGTTTGTGCGCTCCAGTGACTGGCCCCACGCCGTCGAAAAACAGGTGATTCAGGGATTCGCGCAAGGCCTGGCTGATGATTACCGCGCGACAATTCAACGCTTCCTGGCCATCCAGGCGCTGGGCAGCGAACAGGCCAGGCTTACCATCAAAGGATTGCGTGAAAAAGTATTTATCAATGGTGAACCGCAACTGACCGCCTTGCAGGAAGGACTCAACCTGTTAACCAATTGCAATTTGCGGCCACAGCTGTCAAACATTCACTGCCCGGTATTAATACTACTGGGCGAAAAAGACACGCTTGTCCCCGCAGGTTCCGGAACTGATACCGCCAGATTGCTGCCCAACGCGCGGCTGGCAGTTATAAAGGGCGCCGGTCACGCGCCTTTTCTGTCACATATGAGTGTGTTTATGGACATAACCACCGCATTTATCAATGAATCATCGCAACACACACAACGCACCCATCGATAAACAAGCCGCGCGGCAATCGTTTAACAAAGCCGCCAGCACCTACGATGGAGCCGCCGCGTTACAGCGCGAGGTGGGTCTGCGCTTGCTGGAAAGAATGCATATCATTCGCTTAAACCCAAAATTCATCATCGACGTTGGCTGCGGCACCGGTTATTTAACTATTCAACTGAGACAATTCTTCAAGCAGGCGCACGTCATTGGAATGGACTTTGCGGAGCAAATGCTGGGCAAAGCCCGGTCCAAATTGACCTGGCGCCAGATGTTATTCGGACGGCGTCCGGTGTTTATCTGTGGCGACGCCGAACGCCTGCCCATTGCCGATCAAAGCGTGGATCTTATTTTTTCCAACCTGACCTTGCAATGGTGTAATGATTTAACAGCGGCATTCAGCGAATTCCGCCGGGTTTTAAAACCCGGCGGCCTGCTCATGTTCAGCTCCCTGGGTCCGGACACGCTAAAGGAATTGCGGCACAGTTGGCGCACTATTGATAATGGACATCATGTGCATCCATTTATCGATATGCATGATGTGGGCGATGCGTTGTTGCGCGCGCGGCTGGCCGATCCGGTAATGGATATGGAATACTTCACATTGACCTTTAAGGACGGCTTGCAATTAATGCGCGAACTGAAAATGCTCGGCGCCCACAATGCGCAGACGGACCGTCCGCACAACCTCACAGGAAAGACCCATTTGCGGCAAATGCTGCAGGCATACGAGCGCTTCCGCAACGATGGCAGGCTGCCGGCAACTTATGAAATTGTCTATGGACATGCCTGGCGCCCGGAAACTAAACCACTGGAAACAAAAGCGATCGACACGGTGCAGGTCGATTTTCAAAGAAGGCCTGGCCGGACAGGAAAATAACTTTGACAGCGAAGGGCTATTTCATTACAGGCACCGACACCAGCGTCGGCAAAACCCACGTTGCGCTGGCATTAATGAGCGCGTTTAAAGCGCAGGGCAAACAAGTCACTGGCATGAAGCCGGTATCCGCGGGCGGCCGTGAAACTAAAGATGGCCTGCGTAACGACGATGCGGAGCTTCTTATGCGTGCTGCATCAGTCGCACTGCCCTATGAATTAATCAATCCCTATGCGTTTAAACCGGCAGTCGCTCCCCACATAGCGGCGCAATTAGCCGGAATAAATATTGATATCCAGCATATCAAGCATTGCTACCGGCAAATCGCTTCGAATGCCGATATCGTTATTGTAGAAGGGGCGGGGGGATGGCTGGTGCCTGTAAATGACCATCAAACCATGGCTGACGCCGCGGCAAGTTTAAATTTACCCGTAATACTGGTGGTAGGCATGCGGCTGGGATGTTTGAATCATGCATTACTCAGCGTGGAGAGTATTAGATCTAAAGGTATGGTTTTAACGGGGTGGGTGGCGAATCACATTTCGCCGACAATGGAAAAGAGTAAGAATAATATCGAGTGTCTGAAACAGCTGATTCCATCGCCGTTGCTGGGAATCATTCCTCACAATTCAAGTGTCACTTCCCGCCAGGCTGCAATGGATTTGGATATTTCTCTGTTAATGAAAACAGAATAGCTGCGGTATTTCCGAACAAAGGAAACAATTAGATAAGGAAATTATAAATTCATTTTAAACACAACTTGAAGGGTAAAATTATTTGTTTCACTTCTTGGTTCATGAATAGAAATAACGGTCAGGTTATCATCACTCACAACCGTCATGTCATTGCTTCTGCCAAAACTCCAAAACTTGTACGCTCCCAGCAAGCCTATCCAGTGATTCTGTGTATAGGATGTCAGCCATTCGAACCCCAATTCTCCCCCGGTTTTTTCTCCCAAATCCAGTATTGGTTTGCCATAGCCATCAGACGTTAGATCAACCTGCATTGTGGGGTTGCTAATATAAAAAACACGGCCAAATATCGCGAGGGTTCTGGCGCTTTCTCTTAAAAAGAAATATTCAATGCCCGCAGATATCTCCCACCATTGATAAACTTCATACAGACGAGCGGAAATTAACGTAGGTAAAATGTCACGTTCCCACAACTGATAAATAACATTGGTAAAAAACACAGTCCGGTTATTTAATAAAAAAAACGGCGTCTCGATACCGATCCCCAATGACAAGAATACTTCATCAGTGTTAGTGGTTAACGGAAAACCGGTTTGCAGTTGGCCATCATAGTCAACAGTACCCGCAAAAATTTCTCCAAAAACAGCAATCACTACTTCATTTGGAGTGCGGTGTTCAAAATTTCCTCCGATACCCAATACCGGATCTTTTTCACCATCCAAAAACGATCCATCGTCATCGTATTCCGCATAATCAAAGAACCTTATGCCGGGTGAAATCGTGAAGGAATTTGAGTCCGCATATACATTGGAACAAAATAAAAGGCTGAATAACACCAGGCAGAACGGTAACTTTCGCAATGCACATGTGCTTCCATCAACCATTAACCATTCAACTTTAAAAAAGATCCGTTTATTGTAGTTAATTTCCATGTTTGCAATGACGTAAGATACAACTTGAAAAAAAGCGCGAACCCTGAGGTCCGCGCTTTTTTCTTACCTATTTAAACTCAGATTACCACGTACCACTGGCACAGACAGGCGCTTCAACAACACCATCATCGTAACAATACGTATAACCGGCGCAGCTGTCAAAAGTTATACTGCCTGACGTTCCGCCAGAGCCTGTAAAGGAAAGTGAGCCTGAACCAGGCTGTGGATTGGGAGAACAATTAAAGAGTATTGGACTGGTCGTCGTAATGTCTACAGAACCATATGTGGGATGATAAAAGGTCGCACTTACAGTGTAACCACTAACGTCATCGCCAGACACATTAAAATTCTCGACTCGATATATGCTGCCATCATCGCCCACGTAATCAGATAAGTATGTGCAGCTTATATCGTCGCAAGTCATGGTTAAATTCAATGTATGAGTCTGACCATCCATTGTTACTGTGAAGTTGATATACCGGACTGTAAAGGTTGTTTCGGTTCCCGTGTATTGGACCTGACCATTCATCACCGCCTGACTTAACCCATCACTCGGCGCATCGTAGCAAAGGTTATTAACTGTCATTGTAAAATTCATTGTAGTTGACTCTTGAGCACTGTCTGGAACAGTAACAGAACCGCCACAAAAGTCGGGGCCGAATTCTGTATACGAAATCGTAATTGCCGCTGGAATATTTTGAAATTGGATTTGGGCGGCCAGTTTTTTGACGATTTCAGCTACTTTTTTTGGAATTTCAGAATCTGTCGAACCGGTAATCGAAACACCCAACGGATTGCTATTGCTTGCATTATTCGAAACAATCGCTTGTTCAGTTGCTTCCGTAGCAGTGGTGCTTATCTCTTCGGCGTTACTTGCGCTCACTGCAGCTGGAGTAGTCACACCACTGTAGGTTGGAGCGGTGGCACCACCTCCACCACCACCACTACTGCAAGCCGTTAGCAGCACCAGCATTCCTAACGATAAAAAATTTACATTGCGAAAAAAGATACGTTTCATAACAACTCCCTATACTCTGGAAATAGAAATTAAAAATCTGGGTTTTGCGTTCTTTATTATGGAAGGATAGAGAATGCAGCCATTATAGGGGATATTATCGTTTGTTCCATTATAAATTTTAGGAATTTTTACCAAATATGCTGGTATATCCACGCGTTCAGGAGCACGGGGCGACAACTGGTTGTTTTAGCTGATTGTTTCGGCGCGAAATATAAGATTCATATCGCGTTTTGCCTGACGATGGCACCTGGCGCTGATCACACGCTCATCAAATCAGGAGCATAAAAAAAGCCGCGTTTCGCGGCTTTTTTTGTGAACCCGTTAGCAAGTCTGTTATGCAACCAGACTGGCTCTCATTTTCTTCATGGCGTTCTGTTCCAGCTGGCGGATACGCTCAGCGGACACATTGTATTTGGCGGCCAGATCGTGCAAGGTTGATTTCGAATCTGATAACCAGCGCAGTTGCAGGATATCGCGGCTTCTTTCATCCAGCGCTTCCAGGGCCTGGGCCAGTTTTTCATTGTTGTACTCTTCGCTGTTTTCCCGTTCCAGCAGGAGAGAAGGTTCATAGCTGTTATCCTGCAAATAGCCGGCTGGCGCTGGATTGTAGCCGTCGTCATCGTTGGCATCGGCATAACCGTCAAACGGCGTATCCTGCCCGCTCATGCGTTTTTCCATCTCGAGCACGATTTCAGGCGCCACGTTCAAATCTTTGGCAACGGCCTCGACTTCCGCCTGGCTAAACCAGCCCAGGTGTTTTTTGCTTTTACGCAAATTAAAGAATAGCTTGCGCTGCGCCTTGGTGGTGGCGAGTTTAACGATGCGCCAGTTACGCAAAATGAATTCATGAATCTCGGCGCGGATCCAATGCACCGCGAAAGACACCAGCCGGACATTCATGGATGGATCAAAGCGCTTTACCGCTTTCATAAGACCGACGTTGCCTTCCTGGATCAAATCAGCCTGGGGCAATCCATAACCGCTATATCCCCGGGCGATATGAATCACAAAACGCAGATGGGACATAACCAGTTGTTGAGCGGCTTGCAGGTCGCCGTACTGTTGCAAACGCTCGGCAAGCTGCCGTTCTTCGTCGGCTTCCAGCATTGGTATTTGATTGGCCGCCTGGATATAGGCCTCCAGACTTCCGCTGGGATTCACCAAATCTAACGCATGGATTTTCGGCATCATGATATTCAAATTACCCCGTAAAAAAATAGTTGTGTCGAATGGAGTTTAGCACTCGAATTTTATGAGCGCCAAGAAATTTTAGCACTCAGCGGATATGAGTGCTAAGACCGTTAAAAGTTCAGATGGAGAAAATTTCTAATAATACAACAGGATAGACATGAGCCGGTCAGACAGTGCGCCTTATTTCGGCTCTATAAGCTGGATATGCCGGGTTACCGCAATCCAGGATCCCAGCAATCCCAGCGCCACTGCCGTGGTAAATACCAATGCGGCGCCCGTAACTGTCAGGCCGGTTAAGTGGAACGGGCTGTTATAAAGCCCAGCCAGCGATCTCACCGGCCCGCTGATCAACCAGAAAAGCAATGAAATTAATGTGATCGAAAGCACTGCGCCACCAATCCCGTACCAGAGCCCCGTATACAGAAAGGGCCGGCGGATAAACGAGTTGGTGGCGCCGATGAGTTTGGTGACCAGGATCTCCTGCCGCCGGTTGTAAATTGTCAGACGAATGGTATTACCGATGACGATCAGGACAGCTAGCGCCAGCGTAGCCGACAAAATCAGCGCACCGCGTTTTCCCAGATCGATAAGTGTATTGAGGCGCTCGATCCATTGATGATCCAGTTGCACCAGATCCACTTCCGGTAATTGGCGCAGCTTATTGGCTAACGGCTGCAATTTTCCGGCAGACAAATATTCGCGGCGCGGCGTGATCACCAGTACGGCGGGAAGTGGATTCTCGTTCAGGATACTCAACGCATCACCAAATCCCGAATGTTGCTGAAATTCCTCCAGCGCCTGCTCCGCGCTGACATAGCGCACCTCGGCAATTTCATCCCAACCGCGCAACACGAGGCTGACACTTTTTGCCTGTGCGCCTGGCACCGATTTTTTTAAGAATACGGAAATCTGCGCCGTACCCTGCCAGCCCACAACAATGTTTTGCAGATCATTCAGCAACAAAAACAACCCGGAAGGCAACGATAGAGCAATAGCAATAACCGCCGCCGTTAATGCTGTGGATAACGGTGTTTGAAGCATTTGCTGCAAAGATGTCTTGGCCACCCAGCCATGGTGAGCGATCAACCGGCCGAGCCGGGAACGGGACTTGGCGCGCGTGCGTCCTTCCACCTCATAGTCAACATAGGACGTGGCGGGAACCTGCCGGCGCACCCGGGAATTTTTGCGTTGACGGTTTTTATAGATGCGCATGAATTGAAACGTGATGCCGGAACAATTTATAAGAACGCGAAATAATTACGCGGTTTGAATCAAATCCTGAGTGTTGCTGTCCGCCACCAAACGCCCTTGATGCAGGGTCAACAGCCGGTGCGGCATATGTTTAATAAGCTCGAGATCGTGGGTCGCAATGAGCACCGTAGTACCGATACCATTAAAGGATTCAAAAAGCTCCATGATTTCCCTGGACAGATCAGGGTCCAGATTGCCGGTTGGCTCATCGGCCAATAACACGGGCGGCCGGTTCACAACCGCGCGCGCAATGCCCACGCGTTGTTGTTCGCCGGATGATAGTGACACAGGATAGTCTTTTTCCCGGCCCAGCAGCCCGACTTTATCCAATGCGGCGCGCACTCTGCGCCCGGTTTCGGCGTGATGTTCCCCGGCAATGATCAATGGCAATGCCACGTTATCGAACACGGTTTTATCATATAGCAGGTTATGGTCCTGAAACACCATGCCGATTTTGCGGCGCAAAAATGGAATTTGCCGGCGCCGCACCCGCGACAGGTTCTGGCCATCCAGCACCACTTCGCCGCGTGTGGTGCGCTCCACCAGCGTAATTAATTTCAGCAGCGTGCTCTTGCCGGCGCCTGACCGTCCCGTTAGGAATGCCAACTCGCCCTTTTCAAGATGACAACTGACATTGCT
>JAKEGK010000068.1 GCA_022627515.1 Gammaproteobacteria bacterium | reverse complement strand
GATTAAAGTCAATCAGATCGGCACGCTGACCGAAACTCTGGATGCCATTAACCTGGCCAAGCAGGCTGGTTATACCACGGTGATTTCCCATCGCTCCGGCGAAACCGAAGACGCCACCATCGCGGATCTGGCGGTGGCGACCAACGCGGGGCAGATCAAAACGGGTTCACTGTCGCGTTCTGACCGCGTCGCGAAATATAATCAATTGATCCGTATCGAAGAAGAGCTGGGCAAGTATGCGTGTTATGCCGGGCGCGGCGCCTTTTCGCAATTGAAATAATCTTTAAACCGCGGAGTGAACCCGCATTTCTCACCAGGCGGCTGCTAGTTATCTAGAATAGATGCGAAAACAAACGACTATGCCCGATGCATCAATAACACATTGTTCACTTCTCTGGCCTATCGCGGTTCAGACTGGTCTTCGCGTCCATAGGCTTGCTCTTCACTTTTGTACAGGAAGTACTTATGGCGCGAAGCATAGGGATGTGCTGGAACGCCCAAGCCATAGCTACGGCTATGACTTTACTCAGCGCATCCCTGCGCTTCGCCCTGCGGGCCAGCTTTCAGCTGTTCAAAATCGCTCCCGGCGATTTTGTCGCTCCAGAGCTTCGCCTACGAACACAAATCCTGCGTCTGTTCCCGCGATCCTGGTGAGAAATGCGGATTAATGAAAGCGCTTGTTGCCATACTCATTGTTTTATTGCTGATATTGCAATACAAGCTTTGGTTTGGTGATGGCAATATGCGCGAAGTGTGGCAATTGCAGGCGGCGATCGAGGCGCAGAAAAAAGAAAACGAAAAACTGCGTGAGCGCAACGCCGCGCTGGAAGCCGAGGTACAGGATTTAAAGCAGGGTCTCGAAGCCATCGAAGAGCGGGCGCGCTCCGAGCTGGGCATGATTAAAAAGGGCGAGACCTTTTACCAGATCATTGAAGACGACGAAATAAAAAAAGAATAAACCTTGTTAGGATTCACGATGTTCATCGGAATCCATTAATGTTCCCGCAATTTTGGGAGAAGGTTGGTTAAAAACGTAGGGTGGGCACAGCGATTGTGAAAGTATTTCTTGTAGGGTGCCGCTGAGGCGCGAAGCGCACCATAGCAGGCATCGAAACCGCTTGATTGTTGCGGTTCGCGGAGCTCACCGCATCAACCTACGAATTGAGGTTTTTTATTGTATTTAACAATACTTTCACAGTCTCACAGCCCACCAAATATCGGAAATTGAAATGCTAAACAAAGGTGTGCAATGCACAACGTAAAAAACTCGCAATCTTGGGGTAAGGATGAACACTAAATCATGAACAAC
This sequence comes from Gammaproteobacteria bacterium, assembly GCA_022627515.1. GTDB lineage: Bacteria > Pseudomonadota > Gammaproteobacteria > SZUA-152 > SZUA-152 > JAKEGK01. The sequence goes on along the minus strand of JAKEGK010000068.1, from coordinate 22,918 downwards.
AGTACAGTAGGGTGGGCACAGCCCGCCAACAACCCAAATTGAAATGCTAAACAAAGGTGTGCAATGCGCACCCTGCAAAACCGGCAACATCACACCATGTCTTCAACTATTTCCAACTGGGCAGTTATACCCGCCGCCGGCAGCGGCTCCCGCATGGCAACCGATGTGCCCAAGCAGTATTTGCAAATTAATGGCAAAACCATCCTTGAACACACCATTGAGCGGTTGCTTGGACATCCAAAGATTGATGGTATCGTCGTGGCGATCGCGGCGGATGACGAACGTTGGGACAGTCTGCAAATCAAAAGCAATAAACCAATTATTAAAACGCTGGGCGGTAAAGAGCGCTGTCATTCGGTGAAAAATGCGCTCTATGAGCTGACACGGCACGGCAAGGACCGGGATTGGGTGCTGGTGCACGACGCCGCCCGGCCCTGTCTGCGTCATGCAGATCTGGACAAATTATTTGCTCAGTTGTCCGATCATATGGTCGGCGGATTATTGGCTTATCCGGTCAAGGACACCATGAAGCGCAGCGATGAAAAGCAGCGCGTCATCGAGACGGTCGACCGCAACAGGCTCTGGCACGCGCTGACCCCGCAGATGTTCCGCCTGCACCTGTTGCGCGATGCGTTGAACAATGCCATCAGCGACGGTTTTCTGGTGACTGACGAAGCATCCGCCGTGGAACATGCCGGCTATCAACCCAAGCTGGTGGAAGGCCGCGCGGATAATATTAAAATTACCACGCCGGAAGATCTGGCCTTGGCGGAATTTTATTTATCCAGGTTAGGGAATCAAAAGTCAGGAAATCAATAAAAAGGATCGCACGCATGAGAATCGGTCACGGCTATGACGCACACCGCTTTAAGGAAGGCAAGGGAATCGTGCTGGGTGGAGTCGACATTCCCTTTAACAAAAGCTTCGAGGCGCACTCAGATGGGGATGTCCTGCTGCATGCGCTCTGCGACGCCATGCTGGGCGCGGCGGCTTTGGGCGATATCGGCAAACATTTTCCCGACGCCAGCGATGAATACAAGGGTATCAGCAGCCGTTTGTTATTACAGAAAGTCCACGCGTTGATCTCAAAAAAACACTTTACCGTTGGTAACGTCGATATCACGGTGGTTGCCGAAGCGCCGAAACTGGCGCCATTTATCGACAACATGCGCCAGCATATCAGTGAAGACCTTGAAGTGCCCATCAACTGTGTCAGCGTGAAAGCCACCACCACCGAAGGCATGGGTTTTGTCGGGCGCGGTGAAGGTGTGGAAGTGCACGCGGTCGTATTATTGAAAGAGTCTTCGGATTAATTTCGTTAGCCGGTACCTTCGTTGTCACACCTCCTGCAACTCCATTACGTACTCGGCCAACCCGAAGTCAGCGCGGCTATTCGCCAAAGTCCGGAGGATTTTCGCGTCAGCGAGCAACTCAGTTTTGACCCCGCCGGTGAAGGCCAGCATGTTTATCTTTTTATCGAAAAGTGTGACCTTAATACCGAAGATCTAGCCAACCAGTTAGCCGGGTTTGCGCATGTGCCGCGAGTGGCGGTTGGTTATGCGGGATTAAAGGACCGGCATGCGGTGACCCGGCAATGGTTCAGTGTTGATCTGGCGGGCAAATCTGAACCTGACTGGCGGGGACTGGATACAGACAACATCGAAGTCATTGAGACAATCCGGCACACGCGCAAATTAAAACGCGGCGCGATACGCGGCAACTGGTTTCAAATCACCTTAAGTCAATTTTCCGGCGATCCGGAAGATCTGACGCGCCGCCTTGAATATATTAATCAGCACGGCGTGCCGAATTATTTCGGCGAACAACGCTTCGGGCGCAATGATGCCAACTTGAAACAGGCCGAAAAGCTAATCAAGGATGAAAGTAAGCGCGTGAAGCGCCATCAACGCGGCCTGTATCTGTCAGCGGTGCGCTCATATTTATTTAACCTCGTCTTATCGCAACGCACCGCGGATCACACCTGGAATCAAGCCATTCCTGGTGACGTGATGATGCTGGAAGGCAGTCATAGCGTGTTTAAGGCGGGTGTGATTGATGACGTAATAGTTCAGCGCGTCACCGCGCTGGATATTCATCCTACTGGTCCGTTGTGGGGCGCGGGCGGCTTGATGACAACAGACGATGCATTGGCCGTTGAGACTCATATTATGCAATCGCAGCAGGCATGGTGTGAATTGCTGGTCAGTGCAGGACTAAAACAGGAACGCCGCGCGTTGCGGATCAAGGTAAGTGACTTGCGCTGGGAATGGCGGGGGACTGATGTAGTGTTGGAGTTTCAGTTGCCGGCGGGGGGCTATGCGACGGCGGTGTTGCGGGAGTTGGTGATTGTGAGTAATTGTTGAGACAGGTTGTCATTATTGCCCATTATTTCTCCCGCTGCCGTTTTAACAACACATATACCGCCCCCGTTCCTCCGTGCTGCGGCAATGCCGTAACAAATGCGAGTACATCTGACGAATCCCGCAGCCATTGATTGACGTGGGTCTTGATCGCCGGTTTGTTGCCAAGGGACCCCATGCCGCGTCCATGAACGATGAGCACACAACGTTGCTGATTTCCGAGCGCCACCTTGAGCGCGTGTTCCAGTCTGGCGCCCGCATCGTTGACGGTTGAGCCGTGCAGATCGATTCTGGCTTCAATGGGGAACTGGCCTTTTTTCAGTTTGGCCAGTATTTTTTGCTGCACACCATCGCGCGCAAACAACAGGTTTTCATCGGCGGCTACCGCGGGAGCATATTCCAGTTCACCAAATTGGGAATGCGGCTTGGTTTCTTTTAATTCACGCTTGGGTTTGCCGGCCTTGGGTGCGCTGCCGGGTTCGATTTTATTTTTCGGCAACGGTGTCACGCCTTCCATCATTTCCTGGAATAATCGTGCGTCTTCTTCGTTTATGGGGGGATTTTTCCTGCTCATGCTCTGTGAGATTGCAAAAGATTAGCGTATAATCCCGCGCAATCGCGGATACCTGATCAATACATTCCAAAACTATTCAATGCGTATATTACTGAGCAACGACGACGGCTATCAAGCTCCAGGGCTCAAAACTCTCGCGAAAATTCTTCAAACCATCGCCGAAATCACGGTGGTTGCGCCGGATCGTAACCGCAGCGGCGCCAGCAACTCGTTAACTCTGGACTCGCCAATGCGTCCGCAAGTCATGGATAACGGTTTTATCAGCGTTGACGGCACGCCGACAGATTGCGTGCATCTGGCGATTACCGGATTGTTGGATCACGAACCGGATATGGTCATTGCCGGAATCAACGCCGGTTCCAATCTGGGCGATGACGTGATTTACTCCGGCACAGTGGCCGCGGCAATGGAAGGCCGGTTTCTGGGATTACCAGCCATGGCAGTTTCACTCGCAGGCGTAAAGTTTCAGTACTATGAAACTGCGGCGCAAGTGGCCATCAAACTGGTGGAAAAACTGCAAAAACATCCTTTACCCGCGGATACAATACTTAACGTCAATGTGCCGGATGTTCCCTGGGATCAGGTCACGGGTTTTGAAGCGACTCGGCTGGGGCGGCGCCATAAATCCGAACCAGTGGTGAAAACCGTCGATCCGCGCGGGCGGCCCATTTATTGGGTCGGACCTGTTGGCAGGGAAGAGGATGCCGGCTCCGGCACGGATTTTTACGCGGTAAACAATAATGCCGTATCCATAACGCCGATCCATGTGGATCTGACTCAATACAAAGCCATCGACACTGTGGCCAACTGGCTGCAGGGGGAGTAAGGGGGTTGACATGAATTCACAACACCGCGGCATTGGCATGACGTCGCAGCGTACCCGGGAGCGCTTGATCAAACGCCTGGAAGAGCAGGGTATCAGGAATGCAACCGTGCTGGATGCGATCCGGCAGACGCCACGGCACATATTTGTTGACGAAGCGCTTGCCAGCCGCGCCTATGAAGATACCGCGCTGCCGATCGGTTACAGCCAAACCATCTCACAACCTTTTATCGTGGCGCGCATGACGGAAGCGCTGGTGAATACAGGCCCGTTACATAAAGTGTTAGAGGTGGGAACGGGGTCCGGTTATCAGGCCGCCGTGTTGTCGCGATTCGCAACCACACTGTACACCGTCGAACGCATTGAACCATTGCTGGCTCAGGCGCGGCGCCGTTTCATGGAATTGCGAATCCGCAATATTCGATCACATCATAGCGATGGGAACTGGGGCTGGCCGGAACATGAACCCTATGACGGGATTATCGTGACCGCGGCGCCGGTGGATATTCCACAAAGTCTGTTAACACAATTGCAAATCGGCGGCCGGCTGGTGATGCCGGTCGGACAAAGTGGAGTTCAGAACCTGTTGCTGATTACACGCACTGAAACCGGGTTTGAAAAAGAAGTGCTCAACCAGGTCAGTTTTGTGCCGATGTTGGGTGGTACCGTCGAAACATTTTAACTCCATAATTGTCCTTACAACGTGCAACTGTTTTCTTCCCTCTATGAACGGGTAATGCGTTGGGCAGCCCACCGGCATGCGCAGTGGTATCTTGCGGGCTTAAGTTTTGCTGAATCGTCATTCTTCCCGATTCCCCCCGATGTCATGCTGGCGCCGATGGCTCTGGCTAATACAAAAAAAGCCTGGCGCTATGCCCTGATTACTACCGTATTTTCCGTGCTGGGTGGCTTGGCAGGTTATGCTATTGGCATGTTCGCCTTTGACCTGGTGCGTCCAGTGCTGGAAAAAGCCGGTTATATGGATAACTATAATCTGGCAGTGAGCTGGTTTGAACAATGGGGAGTGTGGGTGATTTTTGTGGCGGGCTTTTCACCCATTCCCTATAAATTGTTTACCATCGCGGCGGGCGTCGTATCCATGGCGCTCCTGCCTTTTGCCATTGCATCGATAATCGGACGTGGCGCACGGTTTTTTATCGTGGCAGGATTGATGGTTTGGGGTGGAGAAAAGATGGACCAGATGTTGAGGCAGTACGTAGACAGAATTGGTTGGGCGTTGGTAGTGGTAGTGGCGATTGCGTTCATCTGGTATGAATTCATGTAAAATTCTTACATCAGGTGGTTGCGAGATAGACACTCAATGCTAGGAATTTTTAGTAGGCGTATTGCTGATTACCAAAGCGAACAGCCGCAAAGGCCAATTTGTGAATATCGTGGTCGTCTTACTTTCGATGTTTATTCACGAATAGCGGATGGACACTGCCAGCTCAATTCAAGCAATATGCGTCACTTACAAATCCAGCATAGCGCACGCATTAACCAAATATTTAATCACGTAATTAAATTCCTGCTGTTCTTGTTTTTTATCAGTGCCCTGACGGGGTGCGGAAGCCACATCCACCATGTAGTCGAACCGGGCGAAACCTTGTATTCCATCAGTTGGTCGTACGGGCATGATTACCGTGAATTGGCTCGATGGAATGAAATTCAGCCACCTTATGTAATAAAAAAAGGTCAACGATTGCGCGTCGCGCCGCCTCCCGTAGTGGTGGCTAAGAAGGCTGAAAATCCCCGAAATCCTAACCAGTTAGCAAATTCCGCGACCGCCAATAAAGAAACAACCATGCTCGCCGATAAACAAGTTGTGGTTAAATCTTTTCCGAAAGATACATTAATAAACAATAACTTACTGGAATGGCAATGGCCGACGCGAGGAGGTAATGTAGTGCAAACCTTCGATGCCACAGATCCCGGAAAACAGGGGGTGGACTTTGCCGGCGAACTCGGTCAACCCGTTTACGCCGCCGCTCCTGGACAAGTGGTTTATAGCGGAGGTGGACTTTCACACTACGGAAAGCTTATCATCGTTAAACATAACGAGACCTTTCTAAGTGCATATGCGCATAATAAGCGCCTCCTGGTGAGAGAAGGGGAACTGATCAAATCCGGTCAGTTAATCGCGGAAATGGGAAGTACGGGCACTAACAAAACAAAATTGCACTTCGAAATCCGGCGCGATGGAAAACCAGTTGATCCAATGCGCTACTTGCCTAAAAAAATGCAGTAGATAACGCTAGTTGACGTGGGGCTGTTGGGTATTAACAGATAACAACAACTATAAGAGCATTATAAAAAGGTAAATTTCAGTGGCTATGGCTAATCAGGACGAAGACGTAAAAGCAAAAGTCGAATTAGAAAACTCCGTAGATGAAGATATCGAATTGGAAGAGAATGACGGCGACTTCATTCTCACCGATGATGATATTGGTGACGGCGCAGTAGTAGAGGAAGTCGCTGAAGAAAAAATCACTTATTCGCGCGGCGAAGTCAGTGATCGCGATCTTGACGCCACACGTCTTTACCTCAGTGAAATCGGATTTTCCCCGCTATTGACCGCGGAAGAGGAAGTTTACTTTGCGCGGCAAATCGCGAAAGGCGATGATGAAGCCCGCAAGCGCATGATTGAAAGTAATCTGCGCCTGGTGGTTAAAATCGCGCGCCGTTACCTCAATCGCGGCCTTGCGTTGCTGGACCTGATCGAAGAAGGCAATCTGGGGTTGATCCGCGCCGTGGAAAAATTTGATCCGGAGCGGGGATTCCGTTTCTCCACCTACGCCACCTGGTGGATTCGCCAGACCATCGAACGCGCCATTATGAATCAGACGCGGACTATCCGCCTGCCGATTCATGTCGTGAAGGAAATCAATATTTATTTACGCGCGGCCCGTCATCTGTCGCAAAAACTCGATCATGAACCCAGTCCGGAAGAAATTGCCGAGATGCTCGATAAACCCATTGAAGACGTCAAACGCATGCTGGGCCTCAACGAGCGCGTTACCTCGGTGGATGTTCCGTTGGGCCGTGACAGTGATAAATCCATCCTTGACGCCATTCCCGATGAACAAAACGCCGATCCCGCGGTGCTGCTGCAGGACGCGGACATCCAAAGCTGCCTGGAACTCTGGCTCTCGCAACTGAACGACAAGCAGCGCGAAGTCGTCGAACACCGCTTCGGATTGCACGGCCGGGAAGTCGCCACCCTGGAAGAAGTGGGCAATGAACTGGGTGTAACACGGGAGCGGGTGCGTCAGATTCAGCTGGAGGCGTTGAAACGCCTGCGCGAGATTATGGAGCGGGAAGGGTACTCGGTGGATAGTATTTTGAAATAGCCGACGCTTTTCGCTGTTTAGCTTTATCGAATCACCAACGCTAACGCCACCCGCCGTCCTTCATGCATTAGCACATTATAAGTACGGCATGCCGCTGCGGTATCCATAATTTCCACACCGATCCCCTGTTCCATCAAGGCATAGGTTAATTTCATATCCGGAAATTCAAGTGTGCCGCCGGTGCCGATGATTAAAACTTCCGGTTCCAGGCGGGCGGCGGTTTCCAGGTGATCCGCACAAATATCAGCCACTGATTGGGGCGGCCAGTTTCGTATCAGGCGACTGGGTGTCATAATGAAGCTTTCTGTCAGTACTTCCTCGACAGGCATCTCCGGTTGTTCTAATGTCCGGTTAAACGGCGCCGAAATATTGATTCTACCCACTGAATAGGAACGAATCGTGTATGAGGTGCGGTTGAATTCCTGGCTGAATTGCATCAATTCTCTCCGGAAAACTGATTGGTGGTGTCTGCCAGTTACAGCATGCGAAATCTGACATCGCTGATTGACAGGATATTGAGCAGTGAGTACTGTAGGGCCCTTTTTCTATCCAAAACTTTTTCTATCCAAGAGAGTAACTTGGCAAAGCAGGTAGCAACTTGATTAACGATTTTCCGCGTATTAAACGCCTGCCACCCTATGTTTTCAACATTGTAAACCAGTTGAAAGCGGAGGCGCGATCCCGTGGCGAAGATATTATTGATTTTGGTATGGGGAATCCGGACCAGCCGACGCCTCCTCATATCGTCGAAAAACTGCTGGAGGTCGCCCAGCGCAAGGACACGCATCGCTATTCGGTTTCCCGGGGGATCCCCCGGCTGCGGCGCGCGATTTGTAACTGGTATAAAACCCGCTACGGCGTTGATTTGGATATGAACAAGGAAGCCATTGTGACGATTGGCTCCAAGGAAGGCCTGGCGCATCTGGCGTTGGCGACCGTCGGTCCCGGCGACGCGGTGCTGGTGCCTAACCCCTCCTATCCCATTCATCCTTATGGCTTTGTGATCGCGGGCGCGGACATCCGCCATGTGCCCATCAATCCCGGCGATGATTTTTTCGGCGAACTGGAAAATGCCATCAAAAATTCATGGCCCAAGCCTAAAATGCTGGTGCTGAATTTCCCCAGCAATCCCACCACCCAATGCGTGGAGCTGGATTTTTTTGAGAAAGTCGTGGCGATTGCCCGGGAAAACGAAATCTGGGTGATTCATGATATTGCCTATGCGGATATTGTGTTCGATGGTTATGTGCCGCCGTCGATTCTGCAGGTGCCGGGGGCCAAGGAAGTAGCGGTGGAGTTTTATACCCTGTCGAAAAGCTATAATATGCCCGGCTGGCGCATCGGCTTCATGTGCGGCAACGAACTGCTGGTTGAAGCGCTGGCGAAAATCAAATCCTATCTGGATTACGGCATGTTCACACCTGTGCAGGTTGCCGCGATCACCGCGCTGGAAGGGCCGCAGGACTGTGTGAAACAGATCGCCAATATGTATTGCAGCCGCCGCAATGTGTTGTGCGATGGATTAAACGCCGCGGGCTGGAAAGTGGATAGGCCTAAGGCGACCATGTTTGTCTGGGCGCCGATCCCGGAATTCTACCGGCATCTGGGATCATTGGAGTTCGCCAAAAAACTGCTGCAAGATGCCAAGGTCGCGGTTTCACCGGGTATTGGTTTTGGTGAATACGGCAATAACTATGTGCGGTTTGGTCTGATTGAGAACGAACATCGTACCCGGCAGGCGGTACGCGGTATTCGCGATATGTTCCGCCGGGATGGTTATGAACCTTGACCTTAACGTTGCAAAAAACACCTGCTGCAGAGGTAAGCCACCTTGGGCTCGGCCTTGCCGGACACGCTGTAAATACGTCCGTTCTTGTCTCCAAGAGAATGCTCGGGCGCGGCGTCCATGCCGTGCACGGTCCGTCAACGCCAAGCCCAAGGCGGCTCTATCGAGGTATCGCTAAAACTCACCCTTCGTGAGATTTAGCGCCAGCGGATGCATGGGTTTTTTGTCCGGTAATTTTCGGCATTTTATGTTTATAACTGACTACTGTTAGTGCAGCAGTAAGGGGGATTTGCGTAATGGGGACATTAGGAAGGAGAAAGCTGAGTGGAACCCGTTAAAGTTGGATTGTTGGGGCTGGGCACCGTGGGTGGCGGCACTGTGAACGTTTTGACGCGCAACGCGGCGGAAATCACCCGCCGTGCCGGACGCGGGATTGAAATCACCCACGCCGCCGCGCGTGATCTGAAAAAAGCCCGGATCTGCAAAACCGGCAACATCAAGCTGACAACCGATCCACAGCAGGTGGTTGATGATCCCGAAGTGCAGATCATTGTGGAACTGATTGGCGGCGAGACGCTGGCAAAAGAAATGGTGATGCGCGCGATTGCCAAGGGCAAGCACGTGGTCACCGCCAACAAGGCACTGATCGCCAATTACGGCAATGAAATTTTCGCCGCCGCCCAGGCCAGGGGTGTCATGGTGGCGTTTGAAGCGGCGGTCGCCGGTGGCATTCCCATTATCAAGGCGGTGCGTGAGGGCCTGGCCGGCAACAATATCGAATGGCTCGCGGGAATTATCAACGGCACCGGCAATTTTATTCTCACCGAAATGCGCGACAAGGGCAGCAACTTCGCTGATGTGTTAGTCGAAGCGCAGCGGCTGGGCTATGCCGAAGCGGATCCCACATTTGACGTGGAAGGCATCGATGCCGCGCATAAGTTAAGTATCCTGGCGGCCATTGCGTTTGGCATTCCGCTCCAGTTCAAAAAGGTATACACCGAAGGCATCACCAAGATCACCCGGGAAGATGTGAATTACGCGGAACAACTGGGTTACCGCATCAAGCATCTGGGTATCGCCAAGCGTACGCCCAACGGTATCGAAATGCGGGTGCACCCGACATTAATTCCCGAGCGCCGCCTGATTGCCAATGTCGATGGTGTGATGAATGCCGTGCTGGTGAAAGGCGATGCGGTAGGTCCTACCATGTACTACGGCGCCGGCGCCGGCGCGGAAGCCACGGCGTCCGCTGTGGTGGCGGATATAATTGACGTGGTGCGCATGTTAACGGCGGATCCGGAAAACCGGGTGCCACACCTGGCGTTTCAGGCCGACGCATTAAGCAATGTGCCGATACTTCCCATGGAGGAAGTGATCACTTGTTACTATCTGAAGATGCAGGCAGCCGACAAACCGGGTGTATTGGCCGATATCACACGGATTCTGGGTGAACGCAATATCAGTATCGAAGCCATGATCCAGAAAGAGCCGGCGGAAAGTTTCAGCAATGAGGAGCGCACCGCAACCATCATCATGCTCACGCACAAGGTTATCGAAGGCAGCATGAACCAGGCGATCCGGGAAATCGAAGCGCTGGATGCCATCAAGGGACCGGTTACCCGTATCCGCATGGAGCACCTGTCACGGTGACTTAATTTTACTTTGTGGTTTTTGATTGAGCATTCACGCAGCGCCCGGAAGGCGCTTGCAAGGCGCGCTATGAATACGTCCCTGTACGCTCGACTGCCGCATCCCTGCGGCAGACGGCCTTGCAATCTCTTCCCGGACATTGCGACACAAAAGGTAAAAATAACAAAACAGTTACATTCATTAACACGTAAACCATAAGAACGAAAACGCAACGAACCAGCAGAAAAATCGACAAGAGGTAAACCATATAATGCCATTCCAACCACGCTATACGGGATTGATCGACAAATACCGCGACCGGCTGCCGGTGCACGATGACACGCGCATCATCAGCCTGGGTGAAGGCAACACGCCGCTGATCCGCCTGCGCAATATACCCAGGGATCTGCGCAAGGACGTGGTTATTTACATCAAGTATGAAGGACTGAATCCGACCGGTTCCTTCAAGGACCGCGGCATGACCATGGCGGTTACCAAAGCGGTGGAAGAAGGCAGCAAGGCGATTATTTGCGCGTCAACCGGCAACACATCCGCCGCCGCCGCGGCGTATGCGGCGCGCGCGGGCATCACGGCGTTCGTGTTAATTCCGGAAGGCAAGATCGCCATGGGTAAACTGGCGCAAGCCATGCTGCATGGCGCCGTGGTGATTCAAATCAAAGGCAACTTTGATGATGGCATGCGCCTGGTAAAAGAAGTCGCTGACAAAGCGCCAGTGACTATCGTGAACTCGATAAATCCCTACCGGCTGCAAGGCCAGAAAACGGCCGCTTTTGAAATTGTGGAAGAGCTGGGCTGCGCGCCGGACTATCACTGTATTCCTGTAGGCAACGCCGGCAATATCACCGCGCACTGGATGGGTTATTCGGAATATTACGAAAATGGCATGGTAAACAACCGTCCGGTGATGGTGGGTTATCAGGCCGCCGGCGCGGCGCCGTTTTTGCGCGGCAAAATGGTCGATAATCCTGAAACCATCGCCACCGCGATCCGCATTGGCCACCCGCAAAGCTGGGACAAAGCCTGGCAGGTGCAAAAAGAAAGTAAAGGCTGGTTTGATGAACTGACGGATGATGAAATTCTTGCGGCGCAGAAGAAACTGGCGCAACGGGAAGGTATCTTTTGTGAACCGGCTTCCGCGGCTTCGTTAGGGGGCGCCATGCGCGATATTCAAAACGGCAAAATCCCCGCGGGCAGTAAGATCGTTTGCACGCTGACCGGGCATGGATTAAAAGACCCGGATACCGCCATCAAGCAAAGCGCCTCAGCCATGATTACCGCGGAAGCGACCCTCGAAGCGGTGCGGGACGCTATATTGAGTAACATGTCGCAGGAGTAGTTCGCCTCAACGCCGCGCACTGGGTTCGTTGTTCTTTAGCCGTTATTCTTTATCCCTTATTCTTTAAATATCTTTCATGAAATTTAATCTCCTTGCAACCGATGGCCATGCCCGCCGCGGCCGCCTGAATTTTGAGCGCGGCACGGTGGAAACGCCCGCCTTTATGCCCGTTGGCACTTACGGCACTGTAAAAACCATGACGCCGGAAGAACTGATCAGCATCGGTGCGGAAATGATCCTGGGCAATACCTTTCACTTGATGTTGCGGCCCGGCACGGAAGTGATCCAAAAGCATGGTGACTTGCACGGCTTCATGCACTGGCAAAAACCGATTCTCACCGATTCCGGTGGATTTCAGGTATTCAGCCTGGGGCGTGATGCGGAGGGGCATCCCGGCGCCGCCAGCGGCAGGAAGCCGGTGCAGGCAAAGATAACGGAGGAAGGCGTGTATTTTGCGTCGCCTGTGAACGGCGACAAGGTGTTCATGGGACCCGAAGAATCCATGCAGGTGCAGCGTGCGTTGGGCGCCGATGTGGTGATGGTGTTTGACGAGTGCACTCCGTATCCCGCGGATGAGCAGCGCGCGCGTGAATCCATGGAATTATCTTTGCGCTGGGCCCGGCGCAGCAAGGACGCGCACGATGCACAGGGACGTGCAAGTGTCGCGGGAGGCGAGAGCCCAGGGATGGGCGAAGGTAGAACAACGCAGGAGCAGTTGTCGATGATGCCGGAAGCGGCCGGCGCCAATCCGGCGGCGCTGTTTGGTATCGTACAGGGCGGCATGTTCACGCACTTGCGCGACGAATCATTGCAGGGCTTGCTGGAAATAGGTTTCGATGGCTATGCGATTGGCGGCTTGTCGGTGGGTGAACCCAAAGAAGAGATGATCCGTATTCTGGAGCATACGGCGCCGAAAATGCCGGCGGATAAGCCCCGCTACCTGATGGGCGTCGGCCGTCCTGAAGATATCGTGGAATCCGTGCGCCGCGGCATCGACATGTTCGACTGTGTAATGCCGACGCGCAATGCGCGCAATGGCCACTTGTTTACCCGTCATGGCGAGATCAAGATCCGCAACGCGCGGTACCGGGATGATACGCGTCCACTCGATGAACAGTGCGGCTGCTATACTTGCCAACACTATTCCCGCGCTTATTTGCAGCATCTCGATAAAACCGGCGAGATACTCGGCGCAAGGCTCAATACTGTTCACAATCTGTATTACTATCAGGAGTTAATGCGGGATTTGCGGAATGCAATTGAAAACCGGAGTTTGGACCGGTTTATTGAAGAATTTTACCAGCTCAGAAGAGTCGATCAGTCTGGTTAAATATAAGTCAATCTGGATGTTTGCGATGCAATAAGTCTGTGATTCATGTAATAATAGCGCCCGCTCAAGGGCCGGACATTGCTGTCACTAATCCTTAAGCGATTACTGCTGACTTTATAGAAACATTAAAAGAAACATTAGAAAGAAAGGAAACCTTGGACATGAGCTTTTTTATTTCTAACGCGTGGGCAGAAGGAGCCGCTGGAGCCGGAGCAGGCGCGCCGCCGGAAAGCGGCTTGATGGGCTTCATACCCCTGATTCTTATTTTCGTATTGTTTTATTTTTTGCTGATCCGGCCGCAAGCCAAACGCGCTAAAGAACACAAGCAAATGGTCGAAACGTTGGCCAAGGGTGATGAAGTGGTTACAAACGGTGGCGTGCTGGGCCGCATCACAGAAGTGGGTGACAGTTTTATCAGCGTGGAAATCGCCGAAGGCATTGTTGTCAAAGTGCAACGCAATGCCGTCGCGTCACTGGTACCCAAGGGCACCTTTAAATCAACAGATTAATTCTCGATTACTTACCGGTAAGCGTTCATGATTCTTAATAAATATCCCCTGTGGAAATATTTGCTCATTATCGTTGTGCTCGCGGTTAGCGTGCTTTACGCCTTGCCCAATTTATATGGCGAAGACCCGGCGGTGCAGGTTTCCTCGGTGCGCGGCGTGGAAGTCAGTCTAGCCACCCAGGAAACGGTGCGTACGGTTTTACAGAACGCAAACATCAGCTTCAAATCCATCACTCTGGAAGGGGAAAGGGTGCTGGCGCGTTTTGCGGACACCGAAACGCAGTTGAAAGCCAATGACGCCGTGCGCAAACAATTGGGCAATGAATACATCGTTGCGCTGAATCTGGCGCCGCGTACGCCGCAATGGCTGCTTGCGATCAATGCGTTGCCCATGTATCTCGGTCTGGATTTGCGCGGTGGCGTGCATTTCCTGATGGAGGTCGATGTGGATGCCGCTATCGCCCAGTCCGAAGAACGCTACATTAGTGACTTCCGCACCTTGTTGCGTGAAAACCGTCTGCGTTATACCAAAATTGATCAATATGAAAAAGTTGCCGGCCAGACTGGCGGCGTCGAAGTCCGCTTCAGTGATGCGGATTCCCGCACCCAGGCGGAAGATTTGCTGCGCAAGGAGTATCCGGATCTTCTGTTCGAAACGATGGATAAAGATGGGAGTTTCAACCTGGTTGCAAGCATGAGCGAACGGGAAAAAACCGAGGTGCGCCGGCTGGCCCTAAAGCAAAACATTACCACTTTGCGTAACCGGGTTAACGAACTGGGTGTTGCCGAGCCGGTCATTCAGCAGCAGGGTGCGGATCGCGTGGTAGTGCAGTTGCCGGGTGTGCAGGATACCGCAAGAGCCAAGGAGATTATCGGCGCCACCGCAACACTGGAATTCCGGCTGGCTGATGAGACCCACGATGTGCAGGATGCGGTTAACGGCCGCGTGCCGGCGGGTTTTAAATTATATAAGCAGCGCAGCGGCGGCCATGTGCTGTTAAAGAACCGCGTCATGCTGACAGGTGATTACATTATCGATGCGTCATCCGGCATCGATCAGCAAAATGGCGGACCCGCGGTATTTATCACCCTGGATGGCAAGGGCGCCAATATTTTCAGCAAGGTTACGGGCGAAAACATCAAAAAATTAATGGCCGTGGTGTTTATCGAAAGCAAGATTGATTCGCGCGAAGAGAACGGACAGATCATCAAGACCAAACGCACAGTTGAAGAAGTTATCAATGTGGCGCGGATACAGGATCAGTTAAGCAAGCGGTTTATGATTACCGGTCTGGATGATACCCGCGAAGCGCATGACCTGGCTTTGTTGTTGCGCGCAGGCGCATTGGCGGCGCCGATTGATATCGTCGAAGAACGCACCATCGGGCCGAGCCTGGGGCAGGACAATATCGATCAGGGCATGCGCTCCGTCATTATTGGCTTTGTGCTGGTGCTGGCATTCATGATTTTTTATTACAAGGGTTTTGGCTTGATCGCCAACCTGGCGCTGCTGTTTAACGTTGTCATTATTGTGGCGGTGCTCTCCATGTTGCAGGCGACGCTGACTTTGCCGGGTATCGCGGGTATTGTATTAACCGTGGGTATGGCGGTAGATGCCAATGTGCTTATTAACGAGCGCATCCGGGAAGAAATCCGCAACGGTAACAGCCCGCAGGCCAGCATTCATTCAGGGTATGCCAAGGCCGTGTCAACTATTGCGGACTCAAATATCACCACGCTGATTGCCGCCGTCATCCTGTTCGGTTTTGGCTCGGGTCCCGTCAAAGGATTTGCGATCACTCTGTCAATCGGCATACTGACTTCCATGTTTACGGCGATTATGGGCACGCGCGCGGTAGTCAATCTGCTATATGGCGGAAAGCGGGTGGAGAAAATTTCCATCTGATGCGCAAGGTAAAACGGAACAGTATTCAATAGCTATCATTGGAATTACTATGCAACTCAACAAGGCACTGAACATTGATTTTATGGGCAAGCGTAATATCGCGCTGGCTTTTTCCGCCGTTCTCATGATTGCGTCAATCGTATCGTTGTTTACCCGCGGACTGAACTTTGGACTGGATTTCAGTGGCGGTACGCTGATCGAGTTAGGCTATACCCAACCCGTTGACCTCGGAGAAGTGCGCGGCGCGCTTGAATCCGGCGGTTTTACGGGTGCCCTCGTGCAGCATTTTGGAACGGCCCAGGATATTCTGGTGCGCATTGCGCCTGTGGCCGGAGTGAACGACGCGGATATGAGCACGCGGATCGTGGAAGTGCTGCAAAATGCGTCAAAGGACAAAATTGATTTGCGGCGGGTGGAATTCGTGGGGCCGCAAGTGGGCGAAGAGCTGGCGGAAGACGGCGGACTGGCTGTGTTGTATGCGCTGATCTGCATTTTTGTTTATGTGTTTTTCCGCTTTGAGTGGCGTTTTGCCGCCGGCGCCGTACTGGCGCTGTTTCACGATGTGTTGATTACCCTGGGCATATTCTCGATACTGCAACTGGATGTTGATTTAACCGTGCTGGCGGCATGTCTGGCGGTCATTGGTTATTCCCTTAATGACACCATCGTGGTATTTGACCGCATTCGCGAAAATTTCCGCAAGATGCGCAAGGGCGACTCGATTGAGATCGCCAATTCGTCGCTTAATCAAACCCTCTCCCGCACCTTGATGACATCGTTCACCACCTTGCTGGTGTTGATTGCGTTGTTTATAGTGGGCGGTGAAATTATTCATGGTTTCGCAACGGCGCTCATTATCGGGATTGTTGTTGGTACTTATTCATCTATTTATGTCGCCAGCACTGTGGCCTTCATGCTGGGTGTCAGCAAGGCGGATTTGATGCCCGTGCAAAAAGAAGGGATGGCAGAGGGTGAAGGTGATTTACCATAATAGTGCGATATCATCTCCCGGTCCTTTATAATACTAAAAATAAATAAACTATACTGTTCTGTTAAGCCAAGCTCGCTTAATGGAAGTGATCAACCGTTACACCTGTAAATCGAGTGGGAAGCCAATGTTTAGCAAAGATATGACCATTGCCGGATTTGATGATGTCCTGTGGAATGCGATCAAGGCGGAAGAAAAACGCCAGGAAGAACATATTGAACTGATCGCGTCGGAAAACTACACCAGTCCGCGCGTCATGCAGGCGCAGGGTTCGGTGCTGACTAACAAGTATGCCGAAGGTTATCCGGGAAAACGTTATTACGGCGGCTGCGAATACGTGGACGTCGCCGAACAACTGGCGATTGACCGCGTGAAACAGCTGTTCAATGCCGATTACGCCAATGTGCAACCGCATTCCGGTTCTCAGGCCAATGCCGCGGTTTATTTCGCGCTCCTGCAACCGGGCGACACGATACTCGGTATGAGCCTTGCCCACGGTGGTCATCTGACGCACGGCGCCGCGGTGAATTTATCCGGCAAGATTTTCAACGCGGTGCAGTATGGCATCAGCGATGATACCGGCGAAATCGTCTACGACGAGGTGGAAGCGCTGGCCTTGAAACACAAACCCAAAATGATCATCGGCGGATTCAGCGCTTATTCAAGAGTCGTGGACTGGCAGCGCTTCCGGGACATCGCCGATAAAGTCGGCGCGTACCTGGTAGTGGATATGGCGCACGTGGCGGGCCTGGTGGCGGCGGGTGTTTATCCCAGCCCGGTGCAAATCGCCGATGTGACCACGACCACGACGCACAAAACCTTGCGCGGTCCGCGGGGTGGTTTGATACTCGCCAAAGCTAATCCGGACATCGAAAAGAAATTGAACTCCATGGTGTTTCCCGGCACGCAGGGCGGTCCATTGATGCATGTGATCGCCGCCAAAGCCGTGGCTTTCAAGGAAGCGCTTGATCCATCGTTCAAGGACTATCAGAAGCAGGTGGTTGCCAACGCCCGCACCATGGCGAACACGATGCTGCAGCGCGGTTACAAGATTGTGTCCGGCGGCACGGACAATCATTTGTTTCTGGTGGATCTCATCAACAAAGGGATTACCGGAAAAGATGCGGATGCCGCGTTGGGTCGCGCTTTTATCACTGTGAACAAAAACAGCGTGCCCAACGATCCCCAGTCGCCGTTTATCACCAGCGGCTTGCGTATCGGCACGCCCGCCATGACCACGCGCGGCTTCAAGGAAGCGGAGGCGAAGATTCTGGCCGGCTGGATTTGTGATGTGCTGGATGACATTAAAAATGCAGCCACCATTGAGCGCGTGAAAGCGCAGGTGCTGGATATCTGCAAACGTTATCCGGTATATGGTGTGTAAAGATCCTGCTAACTTCACTGGCCCCGGCAATTGATAACATGGTTTCTCAATAACACTAATGTTGATTGCCTTGGTTTGCAGACACGATTAAAAAAGCGGTATTGCGTCTTACATCGGCTGTTGGTATCAGTGGTTTAAGATGTTTTGGTTTGCACATCCATCTAAGTGTCTATCGAAGTGCCTATCAAACCGGATTCCCTTTATCTAAAAGTCTATGCTTTTCATTGGATTATCTGCTATTGTTAACGTACTGCAATAGTGGGTGATACCGATGCGCTGTCCATTCTGCGAAGCTGAAGAAACCAAGGTGATTGATTCACGGCTGGCCGATGAAGGTTTTGTCGTGCGGCGGCGCCGTGAGTGTCTGAGTTGCGGGGTGCGTTTCACCACCTTTGAAACCGCGGAGCTGGTGATGCCGCAAATCGCCAAGAATGACGGACGGCGTGAACCATTCAATGAGGAAAAACTGCGAACCGGCATTATACGGGCACTGGAGAAAAGGCCGGTGGAATCCGATGCGGTGGAAAATCTGATTACTCAAATCAAGCAGCAAATGCGCGCCACCGGTGATCGTGAAATAAAGGCAAGCCAGCTTGGTGAATGGGTGATGGACGCACTGAAGAATCTTGATCAGGTTGCCTACGTGCGTTTTGCCTCCGTGTACCGCAGCTTTGAAGACGTGAATGCGTTTCGTGAAGAAATCGAACGCCTGGAAAAATTGCCCACCCCGGAACAGAAAAAGCGCCAGCTTGACTTGATTGAGCCAGAGGAATCAAGCGAGTGAGCGGAGAACAGGATCGCCGTTTTATGGCCAGAGCCATTGAGCTTGCCAGCAACGGACTCTATACCACTGATCCGAATCCCCGCGTTGGGTGTGTCATCGTGAAGGACGGTGTTGTCCGCTCGGAAGGATGGCATGAGCGCGCGGGTGGTCCGCATGCCGAAGTGGCCGCGCTGCAACACGCCGGAGCGGATGCGGAAGGTTCGACGGTTTACGTTACGCTGGAACCGTGTTGTCATTTCGGCCGCACTCCGCCCTGCGCGGATGCGCTGATCGGCGCCAGAGTGGCGAAAGTCGTGGTGGCCGGACTGGACCCCAATCCTCTGGTGAGCGGCAAAGGTCTGGAAAAACTGCGCGAGGCGGGTATCGCGGTTGAGTGCAATGTGTTAACGGCGGAAGCCGAAGCGTTGAATCCGGGTTTTATTAAACGCATGCGCCGGCAATTGCCTTATGTGCGTTGTAAAGTGGCTATGAGTCTGGACGGGCGTACCGCCATGGCGTCGGGCGAAAGTCAGTGGATTACCGGTGAGGCGGCGCGTAAGGATGGTCAGCTTTACCGCGCGCGCAGTTCGGCGATTGTGACCGGTATCGGAACGGTGCTGGCGGACGATCCATCGTTGAATGTGCGATTGTCCGGAGAGCACAATCCGGCGATGGCAAAATTTACCGATGCTGATCAACCATTACGTGTGGTGCTTGACAGCCGGCTGCAAATGCCAGCTCACGCAAGAATGTTAACGCTGCCCGGACGTGTCCTGGTTTATACACGCAGTCAGGATCAGCAACGCAAGGAAAAATTGCGGCAAGCCGGCGCGGACGTGGCGGTGATTGAAAATGAAAGTCAACACCTGGATCTCGTTTCAGTGTTGCAGGATCTTGCGCGGCGTCAGGTGAACGAAGTGCTGGTGGAAGCGGGCGCCCGGCTTAATGGAGCGTTTTTGACACGCCGTCTCATCGACGAGCTGGTTTTTTATATTGCGCCCAGTTTGATGGGGGATCAGGGCAAAGGCGCGTTTCATTTGCCGGAATTAACCCGCATGTCACAAAAAGTTGCACTCAATGTAGTGGAAACTCGCCAGATCGGGGTTGATTGGCGTATCATTGCCCGTCTGAAAGATACCGAATAACTCCCAGGTCGTTATTATAGATTCACAGCATCCAGGTTATGTTTACGGGAATCATACAAAGCGTCGGCTGTATCGAAACGGTGCAGCGCAAAAATAACGATCTGCGCATGATAGTGAATATCGGCAAGCTGCCGGTTTCTGATCTGGCGCCTGGCGACAGCGTGGCCGTCAGCGGTATTTGCCTGACTGTCGTTGAAAAGACCACGCAGGGATTTCTTGCCGATGTGTCGGGAGAGACCTTGTCACGCACGGTCGCCGGCCGGTGGCAGGCGGGTGAGCGGGTCAACCTGGAGCTCGCGTTAACACCAACAACCCGGCTCGGTGGCCATCTGGTGAGTGGTCATGTCGACGGCATCGGTGAAGTGATAAAACGCTGGAGTGATGGCCGCTCGGAGCGGTTTGTCATTGGAGCGCCCGCAGGATTGGCCAAATACATAGCGGAAAAAGGTTCGATCAGCGTGGATGGCGTCAGTTTGACAGTCAATACCGTATCCGGCAGTGAATTCGAATTAAATATTGTGCCGCACACCTTGCGCGAAACCACGATGGGTGATTATGCGCCAGGACGCAAGGTCAATCTCGAAGTGGACATTATTGCGCGCTACCTGGAGCGTTTGTTACTGGGCGGCAAGGCGGCGGAGAAGTCACAATCATCAGCCCAGGTTATTGATGAAGCATTTTTGTCGCAACACGGGTTTATAAAGTAACGCAGCAGGATTTGATTGTATAGTATGGATCTGAATACCCCGGAAGAATTAATCGAGGATATCCGTCAGGGCAAAATGGTCATCCTCATGGATGATGAAGACCGCGAAAACGAAGGCGATCTGGTGATGGCGGCCAGTCATGTGCGGCCGGTGGATATTAATTTCATGGCGCGCTACGGCCGCGGGTTGATTTGCCTGACCCTGACGCGGGAACGCTGCGAACAGTTGCGTCTGCCCTTGATGGTCAACAAGAACAGCGCCACCTTTGGCACCAATTTTACGGTTTCCATTGAAGCGGCAAACGGCGTTACCACGGGTATATCCGCGGCGGACCGGGCAACCACCATTCAGGCAGCGGTCGCGCCGGATGCCACACCCTCGGATATCGTGCAGCCGGGACATATATTTCCCATCATGGCGCAGTCCGGCGGCGTGTTAACGCGGGCGGGACACACTGAAGCCGGGTGTGACCTGGCGCGCCTCGCGGGGCTGGAACCCGCCAGTGTGATAGTGGAAATATTGAATGAGGATGGCAGCATGGCCCGCCGGCCGGACCTGGAAGTCTTTGCCAGAGAATTCGGACTCAAGATCGGCACGATAGCTGATTTGATCCGTTACCGGTTGTCAACGGAAAAGAGCCTGGAACGTGTGGCGGAGTGCCAGATTAAAAATCACATCGGAGAGTTTCATCTGGTCAGTTACCGTGACCGCATTGACAACCAGGTGCATTTTGCGCTGGTAAAAGGCGATATCAGGCCGGGAGAACCGGTGCTGGTGCGCGTGCACATGCCGCACTACCTTAACGATGTGTTGGGTATCCAGCGCAGGGATACCGGGTGGCCGCTGGATGACGTGATGCGGCGCATCGAAGATGTCGGTAATGGTGTTATTGTGCTGCTGAGTTATCCCGGTGAGAAGGACGATATTCTGCGCCAGGTGGAAAACTACCAGTTGGAAGAGCGGGGTGAAATGGCGGTGCGCCGTGAACCCGGCACCGATTTACGCACGTACGGAACCGGCGCGCAGATCCTGCTGGATCTTGGCGTGCGTAAGATGCGGGTCATGAGCGCGCCGAAGCGCATTCACGGTTTGTCCGGATTCGGGCTGGAAGTGGTTGAGTACGTCAGCAGTGATATGGATTTGTGAAGCATTAAATTAAACAGGATAGTTCCGTAAAATTACAGAGAAACAACCAGGCTATGAACAACATTAAAACATACGAAGGTGGGTTGACTGTGCAGGGCGCGCAATTTTGTATTATTGTGTCGCGCTTTAACAGTTTTGTTGTCGAGAGTTTGTTGAGTGGCGCGCTGGACGCGTTAAAGCGTCATGGCGCGGAAGACAGCGATGTGCAGATTGTGCGTGTACCAGGCGCATTTGAGATGCCCTTGGCGGCGCAACGCATCGCGGCGAAAAAACAATTCGACGCGATAATTGCGTTGGGCGCGGTTATTCGCGGCGGTACGCCGCATTTTGAATATGTTGCCGGCGAGTGCGTCAAAGGGCTTGCCCATGTGTCGTCACAATATAATGTGCCGGTGGCGTTTGGTGTGTTGACGGTTGACACCATTGAGCAGGCCATTGAACGGGCCGGCACGAAGGCCGGCAATAAAGGCGTGGAAGCCGCCATGTCGGCAATCGAAATGGTCAACCTGTTACGCGCGTTGGACTAAATTAACTGGCAGAAGTATCAATATGAGTAAAGCACGTTCCCTGGCCCGTAAGCGCGCGGTGCAAGCGCTATATATGTGGGAGATGACCAGCATCACTCTGTCGGATATCGATCAGCAGTTCGTGCTGGAACACGATATGTCCAAGGTTGATCTGAAATATTTTCAGGAATTGCTGCACCAGATTCCGGCGCATGTGGACGAGATCGATGATCATATTCATGCGCTGCTGGACCGGCCGCTTGAGGAAGTCGATCCCGTGGAGCGCGCGGTCATGCGTCTGGGTGTTTATGAATTGCAGTATCGCCCCGATATTCCCTATAAAGTTGTTATCAATGAAGCGGTGGAGATTGCCAAAACATTTGGCGCGGAAGAAGGCTATAAATACGTGAACAGCATTCTGGATGGCGTCGCGAAAAAACTGCGCGCGGCTGAAGTCAAGGCGAAAAAACCTTCTTAGTTTATTCCGTTGCTCTGGCTTTTATTCTACTGGTTGCAGTGCAGCAAATTGAAATCCGGTCGCGCTGATAATGACACAGTCCGAATTTACACTCATTGACAATTTCTTCAAAGACCGCGGCGTCAGGCGTGAGGATGTAATACTCGCTATCGGTGATGACGCGGCGGTCACAACCATC